>DATLAF010000001.1:0-3207 GCA_035527635.1 Thermoplasmatota archaeon
CCTTCACCTGCTCGAATCGGTGCTCACCTGTTACACTTCCATCAACTCGATAGGTAGCAAACTGTTCTTTTTTCAGTACGTTCTGTAAAGCATTTAATGTGTCTAAAAACTCTGAGAATAAAACAATTTTTCCGCCAGCCTCAAGAACCTCTCGAAGTATCTCCATGGTTAATGGTGTTTTCGCTAAGGATGCATATCGTTTCAAGGTCTGCAAAGCCATAAGAATTTCTTCTTGTTTTTTCCTATCAATCTGATAGAGTAATGGTGCAATCTTTGCCCAGAGCTCCTGTTCTTTTTTCCGATAAGTCGCCATCTCAGTAGAATGCAGTGCAACATGCCGGACCTGCCGTATTTTCGCCGGGAGATCTTCAACCTCTGTTTTCAGTCTCCGCAGCATCACATTTTTTAATCGTCCATTCAGCTCCATGAGAAACTCGTCTTTCTGATCACCATCATATCCATGCGTTCCATATCTCCATTTGAAATCATGATATCCTCTTGAATCATTCCCCCATTCGACTGGGTTCAACCATGATAAAGTGACCCAGAATTCCTCAGGACGATTAAGAATAGGAGTCCCAGTTAAAGCAATCCGGTGCGGTGCATTAAATTCCCTGCAAGCCTTTGTACGCTTTGCATCATAGTTCTTGATATAATGCGATTCATCGAAAATAATAACATCCCAGGATATTTGTTTTACTTGGCTTGTCCGCTGGATTGCGATATCGTAATTCATGATAACCCATCGTTCATTACCAGCGATTTTCGTGCTTTTCTTTGTGTTTTCCTTTCTCCCTTCCAGGACCTTTATTTTTCCTGGGTTTGTTGATGCCATCAATATTTCTTCCTGCCAAGTATATTTTACATTCGCTGGACAAACAACAAGTATCTTTTTCGCTTTGATGAGCTCCGCGTAGCTAATTGCGGTCATCGTTTTTCCTAGCCCCATTTCATCAGCAATCAACCCACAGCCATTATTGAATTCAAGGAAATCCACGGCGGTCTTTTGGTACTCCCGGAGCGGTCTTTTCAGTTGAAGAGCACCAATACTTCCCCGTGAGATATGTTCTCCTTTTCTAAATCCTTCGAGAGCAACCTTATATTTCTCTATGACTGCGATTGCTTCAGGAGTGCAATAAGTAGATAATCTGAAATCACCATCGTAATTCCGTCCATATTCATTTATTATATCACGTTCAGCGTATTTGATTGCAGCAATATAGGATTTCACTGAGGCATGGAATAAATTATTTTCCTGCCGGGTTGCTACTTTCTGGAAATTGTTATTGAAGCGGTCCTGTTCTCGGAATAAACCACGGAGAGATATGGTTTCTTCATCAACCTTGTCCACAGTGAGATCTGGCGGGGGCTCTAAAACAAACTTCTGTGTGTCGTTATAGAATTTTAGCTCCACCGGGTAATACGTCATTAGTATTGACAACATCGGTGTCTGAGAGGCGGGAATAGTCCCAGTCACTGGTGTGTTCTCCCGTTTCCATGGATCAACAAATTTCTTCGGGTCCTCTTGCACTAATCTGATTCCAGGTATCCGTTCCATGAGGGTAAGAATATGGTTCAATCTAGGAACCCGCACCGCAAGTCTAAAAGAATCTTCTGGTATTTTGTCTATCTCGATTATAGGTTTTTGGTGTGGACCATCCATGAATATCTCCTCACAATCTACACGTAAGTAAAGCCTCGTGTCGGGGCTTTCTTCGGCTGGGGATAATTTACTCGTTTAAGAGGCTCAAAACAAACCCCTTCAAACTCGTTGACATCAATGACTTCGCCTTCAGCATAAACATTTGTTCCATCAGTGAACATCACTTTTTTCGGGTATTGTCGCGGTTTTACCCCAGTCCAGAAGCAATACTCTGTTCCAACAGGAACCTTATCAGCGAATTTATGCTCTATTTTATCAGGGCTTGCCCTGATTAATATGTCGGTCATAATATTCTCTCCGTTATTCTTTATTTGGATACCCATGTGTCTGCCAATCTGCGAACTCCTTGATGGTCTGAACGATGCCTTTTTTATCTTCAATTCTCCATGCGTTATCATCATGGAAAGAAGCATTCAGGAGGTAATCCATCATGCAGATATCATCGCAGAAGTAAATCATCCAGATTTTGTTTCTCGTCTTCGTGATTTTATATAATTTATAATAATGTTTTTCTTTCTTATCAATCAGGACTTTGCACAGATGGCATTTTGGTCGCGTCATTTTTTTTCACCTTTTAAGATACGAAGCGAAACTCATCATGTAGACGAAGCATTGCTTTGGAAGACCAGGGCCGTCATAGTTAGCAGCAAGCATGTCTGATTTGCAGTGGTCTTGTCTTCCATCACAGTTTTTACAGATGCCTAATCGAGCGAATCTACATGGATTTTTCTTCATGCTTCCTTATCTTTCACGTACATTAATGTGTTCTTTTTCAATCTTGATTATCTTCAATTTTTCAAGGGTTTTTAATCTAGTATAGACCCGTTTATTAAAATTGAATTTTGTTATCAGTTCTACGGCAGTGATGTTTGGTTTTTTGTGAATAATATCAATTAATCTGATATATTCTCCATATCCGTAATGTTCGAGTAATTTAAGATATGCTGACTTTTCGTTTTTCATCCAGTAATCATTTATCCATTAATGCTTCGGTGTGTTTCATTGTCTTTTTTGAGGCTGTTGGTTATTCCATCAGAAAGATTGAATGCTTTCTGTATTGCTTTCCAGTTGGTTGTTGGTGATCCCAAA
This sequence comes from Thermoplasmatota archaeon, assembly GCA_035527635.1. GTDB lineage: Archaea > Thermoplasmatota > E2 > DHVEG-1 > DHVEG-1 > SM1-50. Next base: position 2,753 of record DATLAF010000001.1, read on the forward strand.
TAGAATGTCAATAGTCTCACAATTGTTGGCACCTGCTTCATATCTGTTATTTCTCCATTGTTTCTTTTCATAGTCCTTTCCTCCATATTTTCTTATGTTATTTCTTTCATTTTTTTGTCGTATTGCTGCATCATCTCTGTGAAATCCTTGGAATCGCCACTTTTTTTGTCGGGATGGAGATCTCGTGCAAGGTTTCTTCGTCTCGCTTTGATTTCATCAGGAGTGACGCAGCCAGCGAAGAAATCCTGTGTGACGATTGGATTAACAGTGTCTGCGTGTGTATGCTCAGGGAGGGCTTGGAAACCGCGAAATGCAGCAGCAACCATGTCCTTCGCTCCCCAGCGTTCAAGGCCCCGCAGGGCTTGCACAGTGAGCCTGATTGCCTGGAGGTTGTCTACTGCAAGGCTCCAGCGATCACAAGGAAAACACTGGTTCTTGCCATCCATCTCGAAATA
>DATLAF010000002.1:0-9569 GCA_035527635.1 Thermoplasmatota archaeon
TTCGCTCATCTGTAAAAGTTGTTTCCCGCATGCCCAACAAAAGAAGGTCTCTTCCTCATTTCGTTGTTTTTTCATCTGTTTACATTGAAAGCAGATACGTTGTGAGATTTCATCAACGGCCTCGAGTTGCTTACCGCAGGACCGACAGAAAAAACGCTGGTTGTTCTCCGCTTCATCTAAACTTTCCAGTTTCATACCCATCAATTCTAAAATAATTCTTCTTGTTTCAGTAATGAATAGTGCTTCGTATTTAAACTATTTTCTTTTTTTCACCGGTTATTTTTCTGGATCCCGTTCTCTGTGATATACCCCGTGACGTATCTCTGTGGAGTCACATCAAACGCAGGATTCTTGACTGTTACCCACTCCGGCATGATGGTCTTTCCATGAATCTCTGTTACTTCAGATCTTCCTCGTTCTTCAATAACAATCTGTGAGCCATTGCTCAATTTTGGATCAAATGTACTCGCTGGTGCGGCCACATAAAACGGAATGTCGTTTTCCTTTGCACATACCGCTTTCTCATAGGTCCCTATCTTGTTGGCGAAATCACCGTTTTTTGCAATCCGGTCCGCACCGACTATTACTAAATCAATTTCTTTTTTCCTCATGAGATACCCTGCTGCGTTATCAACAATCAATGCATGAGGGATTCCTTCTTGGTAAAGCTCCCAGGCGGTCAAGAGTCCTTGCAGCCGTGGTCGTGTTTCATCAGCGTATACAAAAATATTCTTCTGCGTTTCATGAGCTATTCGTAACGGGGCTAACGCCGTTCCATAGTCCACAGTGGCTAACGCTCCGGCGTTACAATGGGTTAAAATCGTCATGGCATCCTTGATTAATTTCACCCCGTTCTCCCCTATTTTCTTACAACGGTCAATAATGGATTCAATGTAGGTTGATGCCGCATCAAATGCATTCTCAGATCGGTCGATTGCCTTTGTCATATATTCAACTGCGTAGAAGAGGTCGTATGCGGTTGGGCGAGTTGACCGTAGCAGATCTGCTGATTTTTCAGGTTCTTGTTCCCCTAGGGCCATTCCATATGCTGCAGCAGCACCAATAGCGGGAGCACCGCGGATTACCATTTCTTTAATAGCAAACGCAACATCGTCAACGGTTCTGGCGGTAAAGATTTCAAATGTGTAAGGTAATTTTCTCTGGTCAATGAATTTAATATCCTTTCCTTCGTGCCATAACGATCGATATTGTCTTCCATCGATTTTCATTTCTGTACCCCGAGATATCTCTGGATAGCCTCGTGTATTTCCTTACTGTTTATCCCGGCGAATAAAATTCCTTGATTTTTAATTACTATAGTTTTTCCATTCTGCAGTGTCTTTAAAATCTCCTTTGCGCGTTCAAGGGTCCCTGGTTGTGTTTCCTTTTCTGTCGTTGGGAGTTTTTTTTGAAATCTCTCAGACAATGATACGCTTTTTAGCTGAAGGATCGCGTTGATGTCATGACGTGCTTTTTGAATGATCCAATGAACCGGTGTTTCCCGTGTTGGGTCGTTCAGCCCGATAACCATCATGATGTTTTTCAAGGGGTCATAGTCAACGATTTCTACGATGTCCTGTTGTGTCATCTTTTTTATATCAACGTTTTGTGAATTAATCAGAAGTCGTTTCCCGTAATCCAGACTTATGCTGCCTGTTTCTTTATCAGTAAGACCGAGTTCTTGCAGGAGCTGACCAAGTTTAATCATATCGGAGATCAAGGGGCACTTGCTTGTTTCCCTTGAGACAAAAAGTGTGTGCAGGTTTGGACTGGGGAGAATTCTTTCGTTCATAACAAGTGGGTAACAAAGAAACGACTTTTTATGTTTTCCTCTTAAGCGCCTGTTTTAGAGGATCCGGATGCCATCGGTGCTACGTATCTCGATATCCCGTGGTTTTAACGTATGTTTTGTCCCCCGCATCTTACGTACGGTCAGTTTCCTGCGGTCCATTGAAGGATCTAAATCAAGCACAAGGATGCCGTCAACAAGGAATTCAGATACTGAATCACGTGAAAGATTCCGAGACCCCTCAGCGATTTCTGAGGTCACCAGTGCGGTAGACTCATCTTCTTCAAGGATACGAAGAATTCTACGGACATGCATCCGTGTTGCTTGGATTGAATCAAGAGGAACTGGTGCGTTTCCCACGGTGTTTTCAGGGGGGATAATCTCGGATCCTCGGTTCACCACCCATACTGGCATTTCTGAAAGAGGTGTTAGCGAGTCAAGTACGACCCGGGAATATTTGCCTATTCGGATCTCCGATTCCATCTCTTTATGAATCGTGTGTTTCTCAAGATCAAGGTACATGAATTTTAGCTGGCCGTTTTGTATCGCGGCATCAAAATCAAAGCCAAATTTTTTTGCTTGGTTCACGAGATTATTAATCCGTTCATCAGAGGTTAAAAACAAACATTTTTCTCCGTTTTTGATTCCTGCATTGATATATTGGAAACAGACAATTGTTTTTCCAGTACCTGGAGTACCTGCTACTAAGGTAACACTTCCTTGTGGGTAGCCTCCTTGAATTACACCATCAAGTCCTTCTATGCCGGTTCCTACTCTTCTATCCTCTGTCGTTATATGATAATCCATCCCAATTTTCTCCATTCCACATCACCCTTGGTTAAAAATCTTCACTGAGTATACAGTTGTTATAAAATAAATACTTAAATAAGTTTCTTACTGCGCATGAAAAAGATAGGGGAGATGAGATTAGTTGTCTCGTCTGTTTGTACAAATGAAAAACAATGATTTATCAACGAGTTCTAACTCACCAAATCTGTGTGTACTCAGTTGTTTGTTTTTTTCGAATAGCATAAATCTGCCTCTCCCAAGCCGCGACAACATTGGTGGGTTATTTAACATTTTCTTTTTATTCCTTCTATCTGAGACAACAGGAGATGTGATGATGATACCGTAAATTTCTAATAGGGACGTAATCTACCAAGTCGCAGCGGTTGTTTCTTGAATGTTAAAACTAGATTTACATCTACACTCTTGCTTTTCTGATGATGCGATTGGTACACCAGAGGACCTCGTACAATCTCTTCAGAAACGAGGACTGCAAGGTATGGCTCTTACCGATCATAATACAATCAAGGGATGTTTACGGGCTCAAAAGGTCGCACCGAAAGATTTCCTTGTCATCCCTAGCCTTGAGATATCAACAGCAGATGGGCACATGCTTGCAGTCAACGTTGCGGAAACCATACCTGGATGCCGAAGCGTTGAAGAAACCGTAGACCGCATCATTGATGCAGGCGGGGAGCCTATCGTGCCTCATCTGTTCCGACTTCTTTCAGGAATCAAAAAAGAGAAACTTAAAGCCATTCAAACGAAAATCTCAGCAATTGAAGTATTTAATGGGTGTAGTGTCCCTGATTCTAATCTGAAAACTGCAAAAATAGCCCGCGCATTCAACCTTGGAGGAACCGGGGGAAGCGACTCCCATGACCCTGCTTATGCAGGCTATGCCTATACCGTGGTTGATACAACTGACTTACGGATTGATACGGTTCTCTCTGAGATTCATAAGAAAAAAACCTGGGGGGAGGGCCTTACTATGCCGCTTGCCTACCGACGAGATCGTATGGTTCTTTCCATCCGTCAGTTCGTACAACGGGGTTTTAGGCGGATATAATCATATTATATTATAATTGATATGAACCATCAATTGGATATAATTTTAATTTCTGGTTTTTTTGGGAAATATGTTGAAAACAGATAAAAATTCAACTATTCAGTGATTATCAGGCGTGTCCTAAAAAAAAACCTTAACTTACTATTCACCATCCATGTTTATATATAATGAGAGCTTATATCATATTAGTATAGGGGATAATGAATGAATAAAAATTCTATTGACTTCATAAAAATTTGGAAGCAGTTTTGTATCGTCTCGATTTCGTGCCTGATGATTTTTTCTGTTGTCGCACAGTCAAGTCTGATATCTTCAGATAAAGATATTACCATAACCTATTCGTTTGACAGTCCGGTCATTGAAACCATTGATATCGCAGGAACGGTCTATGATAGAGTCACTCTTTCTGATTGCATTCCCGCTGGAAGCGCTGGAGAACCCAAGATACCGTCCAAAGGAGTATTTCTCCTCCTGCCACCCGAGTCAAAAGTGAGCGATATAAACATTATGCCTGGGGAGAAAATCGAACTTGGATCAGGGTTCTTGGTTGAGCCAACAAGTCAAGCGATTCCGATTTCACAAACGGAGAATCTACCGATACCTACTCCCAATGAGGCGATTTATCAATCTGATGCAGCATACCCCGGGAGCCTGTTCACTCAAATTGGTGTACAATCTTTTCGTGGGTATCAAATTCTTGTTCTCTTATTACATCCAGTGCAATATAACCCTATGACAGGAGAACTTCTCTCCTATAAAAGCTTGGAAGTTTCGGTAAAGACAATCTCAACTGGTGTACAGTCCGGGTTATACCGTGGTTTTCACCAAGATCAAACAGAGATTCAACAGAGAGTTGATAACCCTGAAGTATCTCTCCAATATTATGAGGAATATACCCCTGTTTCCTCATTCTTTGACCAATACGATCTTCTCATACTAACCACTGATGCATTAAAAAGCGGATTTGAGCCGCTCAAACAAGCACATGATGCAACTGGCGTCCAAACAGTGATTAAAACACTGACGGATGTCGGCAGTAGCAATCTAGATGACATTCGGAACTATATCCGGGATGCTTTTACAAACTGGGGGATAGAATACGTCCTTATTGGAGGAGACATTGATGTTGTCCCAGCGGCTATGCTCTGGGTTTCTGGGATGGATGAAAACGTTACCTACTATGAAGATACCATGCCTTCAGACCTATTCTACGCCTGTCTTGATGGGCCCTATAACTACGATGGTGACGGGAACTGGGGTGAACCTAATGATGGTGCTGGTGGTGGAGATGTCGACCTCATCGCAGAAGTCTATGTTGGAAGAGCCTGTGTCGGAAGCTTGACCGAAGTAAATAATTTTGTCACAAAAACAGTCGCCTATATCAATAAGGACATCAATGATGGATATCTGAAGAAGGTGTGTTTAGCTGGTGAATACCTTGGTGATTATGGTATTGCAAGTTATGGTGGTAATTATCTCAATCAACTTATTAATGGTTCGACAGATGATGGATATACCACGGTTGGTATCCCTGCAGAGAATTATATTATAAATAAATTGTACGACACCTCGGGGTATAACTGGCCGTCATCAGCAATTATTTCCGTTATCAACAACGGTGTCCATATCATCAATCACCTGGGTCATGCGTCATACGACTATGACTTGAAACTGGATTCCTATGATGTTGATGGGCTTTCAAATCCCTCGAATCGTACCTGCTTCATCTATTCTCAGGGGTGTATGGCTGGTGGTTTTGATACCGGTGATTGCATCGCGGAGCATTTCACGATAAAGACAACACATGCTGCCTTCGCAGGCATCTGGAACGCACGCTATGGGTGGTTCTGGTCCTATAGTACCGATGGGGATTCACAGCGGCTTCATCGACAGTTCTGGGATGCGGTCTTTGGGGAGAATAAACAAGAGATTGGGAGAGCGAATCATGATTCAAAAGAAGACAACCTCCCTATCATCGGTCGCTCTTGTATTCGCTGGTGTTACTATGAAACAAACTTGTTTGGTGACCCTAGCCTTAGAATTACTGAAACGACCAACCATCCCCCTGAGAATCCTTCTCTACCAACAGGTCCATCTTCAGGTAGTACAGCAGTCGACTATACGTTTGCTACCAGTACGACTGATCCTGATGCTGATGAAGTGTATTATCAATGGGACTGGGAAACCGAAGTAAGTGATTGGCTAGGCCCCTATGCCTCTGGTCAATCTACGCAAGCGACTCATATGTGGTTAGCCTCGGGTGATTACCAAGTAAAGGTGAAAGCCAAGGATAGTTATGGATTAGAAAGCGCATGGTCTGATGCGATAACAATCCATATCATCGGAGGTCCTCTGATCGAGATAGGGACGATTTCCGGTGGCTTGAAAATTACTGCAGAAATAAAGAATACAGGGTTTATCAATACGACACAGATTAACTGGACAGTTTCCTTACAAGGTTTGGTGATATTTGGGCAACAGAAAAGTGGTACTCTCCAAGCACTTGCTTCTGGTACTAGCGTAAATATCTCCACAGGCTTGGTCTTTGGCTTAGGGACCATCAATATTATTGTGACTGCTGCTAATGCAGAAAAAACAGCGACCGCTTTCTTGTTTGGTCCTTTTGTTCTCAACATACGATGATGAAATAAGAAGATAGTGAATCGTTCACGTGAGAGAGTTTTAGTGTTAAACTTCAAGAAGGAGTTAAAATAAAATTATTCAGATAGTATTGACATCGATTGACGATTTCCTTAACCGGGTTTAGGGTAGTAAAAATTGTGGGTAGTTGATAAGGTATATTTCTACAGATTTTAATTCTGAGATTTTTTAAAAAAAGGAAAAAAAAGAGGGGAGTCTATGTAACTCCAATGATGAAGGGTCCGAGAACAAACGCGGTTGCGGTCTTCTCTGCTGTTTTTCCCTCATCGCAGATTGCTGAGACCACGATGTTTGTTTTCCCAAAGCCAAGGATGAATCCTGCTTTGATTGGTTCGTCTGCTCCCACTGCGAGGCTTGCCATCGTGCTGGTGGATGATTTTCCAAGGAAGACCAATTTTCCATCAAGAGCGATAGTCCAATCTACATTAGTCGCGTTGCCTGTGCCCGTGTTTTTCACCGATGTTTTGACACCGAATCCGCCAGTGATTGGTCCGATTTCTAATTCTGGTTCGGTTGCTGATTCTGTTGCCCAGACTGACAGGTCATCATAGTACACAGCGGTTCCACTCTCTCCCCAAAGATCTACTGCATCAAGTGCGAGAATACCGCCACCGCTCGTACCTTGTGTCCAACTCTTGGAAAGCCAGAGGACATCATTGTAATAGACATCCTGCCAATCGTTGACAAAATCGATTTCTACTCGAACTTCCCCCCATCCATCTATCACGTAGGGTGTTGCGTTGATACTGTCGTAATCCTCAAGCAGATAGGTTTCAGAGTTGAAGTGTATCTGGAGGTCCCATTTTGACGCACTGCCACTATATAGACTTAACAAAATTATGTAGATGGAACCTTCAAAATCCGCAGGTACATATGTCCATGCCCTGAACGTACAATTTCCAGTGTTGACGTTATCCCACTCATGAACCATATCACAGCCTCCCTTGATTTCAACAGAGTTGTCTGGGCTATGGGATTGAACATCGGTTACATTTGCATCAGCTGAAGGAGCATTATCCCATGGGAACCAGCCGCCTTGTCCGCCTAATGTTGAGCCGGCTACATACGAATCGAAATTATCGGACCAGATCAGACCTCGTGACAAGCTTCCACTACCTGTTTGATTGTTCTGAGCACTTATTGTTGTGGTAAATACACTAGCCCCCAATAGGAGCATCACTCCTATTAATATCGCTTTTTTTTTCATTTACTTATGCCTCCATCTGTTATCTCTTATAGTTTACTTCCAATATTTTAAATGGTAATTCGTAAATTTAAATGTTTCTATACAAATAAATTTGGTCTCTCACAAAAAAAATAATACCAACGTAAATAAAAAAAAGAAAAAAAAAGAGAAAGGGGTGTTCCCCTTGGTGTCTTTATATTTTGATGAAGAAGAGCAGTACGGTTGCTGCCGCATCTTTTGTGGCTGTGTCTGCAGTGACGGTGATAGTCGTTTTCCCGAAACCAAGGATAAATCCTGAGGAAACGGTTACTTCACCACCTGCAGCGAGCGTAGGGATAGTCCCTGTGGTTGCTTTTCCAACAAGGATAAGACCACCATTGAGGTTAATGCCCCAAGAGACGTTCGTTGCTGCTGCTGTACCAGTGTTCTTTATGACCGCTTTTACCTTAAACAATCCACCAGTGATATCCCCAATTTCTATTACTGGTTCAGCACCACCGGTAATAGTTGCGGTTGTCGTATCAGTGGCTGTGTTTAAATCATCATCTGTGACGGTCAGAGTGACATTAAAGACGCCAGCTTCAGTGTAGGCATGTGTTGGATTTTGTTCTGTTGCTGTGTCCCCGTCACCAAAGTCCCATTCCCAGGTATAGGGTTCTGTTCCTCCAAAGGCAGTCCCGGTGAATTGAATGTCATCATCAATTTCACCAACATATGGTCCACCTGCGTCGCAGACTAGATCACCTGCTGGTGGTAGCAGACTTATATCGTCATAATAAACAGGAGTTGCGCCATTTGCAAAGAGGTCGACTGCAGCGATGTTTAATGATCCTCCACCAGTACCTTGTACAGTGTCAGTCCATGCATGCTCCGCGAGGAATTCTCCATCATAGTAGATCTCAAGGAAGTCCGCATCAAGATCGATTTCACAGCGGAATTCAATCCATTGTCCATAAACTATGGGTGCCTGTTCCCCGTTGAATTCTGATTCGACTAAATCAAGCTCGCTATCAAAATGAACCTGGACGGTCCAAACGGTTCCAGCGCCACCGCCGTCATAACCACATAACAGGATGAAATAGGATATGCCTGCAAAATCAGTTGGGATGTATTGATAGCATTTATATATCCATTTTCCTGAGCTATATCCTGAATATTGATGGACAAGATCAGACCCAACAGCGATTTCAACTGAATGAGGGCTGCTATATGCTTGTGCATTCGTTACGTATGCACCGGCTGCTGCTACACCGCCCCATCCTTCCCATCCACCATCATCTGGTGTTCCATCTAAAAATTGTCCGTTGGTGTACGAATCAAAATTATCAGACCATACGAAATTCGCGCTGACACCAATTGTGGCACTAGCTCCAAGGAATAGGAACAACACTCCTATTACCAACATTTTTCTTCTATAACTTTTTTCCATTTTTATATTGCCTCCTTATCTTTTATTTATACTATTTATACTTCCATATTCTAAATAGGGCTTCTCAGATTTAAATGTTTTGATGCAAATAAATTTTGTGTTTTTGTTTTAAAATACCCGTTTACTGAGCATATATTATAGTATATCCCCTTTTTATGAGACGAACCATCAATACATATCTCATAATTCCCCAAAGAGATAATAAAAATATTCAAGAGAATATGTTTATAAAGGGAAACTTGCTTTTAAGGTACTAGAGAATAAAAAGGAGAGGATGGATGGTTCAATGAACGTTCTCTGTAAGCGATGTGGAAACGAATTCGAATGGGAGAGCAATAATATCTTTGTACAACCGGAGGGATACACCATGAACTTCACCTGTCGGGATTGTATAAAGCAAACCAGGTTATATAAAAAAGGGAAAATCTCACTGAAAAGCTAGAATATGCTACGAAAATAGAACGGGTACGAAAAAAAGGAAAAAACGAGAGTCTCAATTTACCCTGGTGATTTCCTTGTTTTACACGAATTTAGAATCGTACTTTCCTTCGTCGATTTCTTTAAGTATTTCCTGAGGTTTTTTCCCCTCAACGGTGACACCCATCGAGGTGCAGGTACCAATTACTTCTTTCGTCTTCCGTTTCAGGTC
>DATLAF010000003.1:0-4393 GCA_035527635.1 Thermoplasmatota archaeon
ACCTTCACACAACAGGGAACACAAGCCACTCTCAACTTGCAGGTGAAAGGAAACATTGAAAACAGAGGGAAGATCATCGATCCCTATAGCATAGATCCTTTAAATTTTATTGAAGCGGTCGAATACGGATTCCAACTCACAACATCAGGAGAAGATTATATAATCAGCTACTCCAACCAAACCGGTTCACTTGATAACGGAATTGAGCAAAAAAACCTTACCTCCTCTGATTTCTCAGTTGTTGGTGACACCCTTTCGATTTACTTCGTGTTAGTAAGCGCAGATGAAACCTATGAAGATCTCAGTGTAACATCCACCTTCATAAAAGCGAATTTTTCTTCCATTGAATCAGAAGGACTCGTTTATCTCTCAGATGTTGCTCCCAATCCTCCGCTTGAGATTATTGAAGCATACGCACCAAACATCGGTTCTGTAGCAGAGAACATTCAATTTAACGCTACCATTCAACCGCTCACGGGACAACCACCCTACACATACCGTTGGGATTTCGGAGATCAAGGGACATCATCACTGTTAAACCCGACACATGCCTATACAAAAGCAGGCGAGTATACCTATACGTTTACGGTCATTGATCAAGGAGGCGCAACGGCAAGTGAGACTGGAACAATCACAATCTCCTCCGAAGGAGGAGGCTCCAATGGTGGTTCTCTTTCAAACCAGATGCTCCTCTTCCTGGCAGTATTAATCATCATTATCGTGATCGGCGTTTTAGTCATTGTCTGGATCATACGACGGTAAACAACCTTTCGTATCCTCTTTTTTTTCTTTTTCCCTGAGTTATCTTTTTATGTCGCGAGGTGATGACTTTCACGCCGAGGGACATACAACATGAAGGATGGCGAAAGCAAATACGCATATAAGAAAAAATCTGCCTGGGAGCTTTTTACTAAACTACAAATCACCAGTGCCTTTGCGTTTGCAGAAGGATATAAAACATTCCTTAACCAGGTAAAGACAGAGCGAGAAGCAATCCATGCCATTGTGAACGCTGTAAAAAAGGAAAAGAAAAAAATAGTTGTAAACCAAGAAAAATCAGCAGCAGTCGTCCTTCAAGGGAAAAAACCAGTGCGCGATGGACTGCGCATCGTTATCTCCCATATTGACTCTCCTCGACTTGATTTAAAACAAGTACCGCTCTATCAGGACTCGGAAAGCCATCTTGCTCTTTTCGAAACACATTATTATGGAGGAATCAAAAAATTCCAATGGGTCGTCATCCCCCTCGCTTTACATGGGGTGATTGTGAAAAAGGACAAGAAAAAAATTACGTTTGCATTAGGAGAGAACGAAAAAGACCCAGTATTTTCTGTACCCGATTTACTACCGCATCTCTCCCACGACGTCCAAGATAATAAAAAAATCGATGAGGCGATCAAAGCAGAAAGCCTTGATATCGTGATTGGAAGTGTACCGGCAAAAGGTGATTTCAAAGAAAAAATTAAAGCCGCGATTCTTGAAAAACTCCACACGGACTATGACATCACGGAGACAGATTTTATCTCAGCAGAGCTTGAAGCAGTTCCTGCTTTCATGGCACGGGATGTGGGGTTTGACCGGTCATTGATTGGTGCGTACGGACAGGATGATCGTATCTGTGCCTATGCAGCGTTACAAGCAATCTTAGCTATAAAAAATCCACAGCATACTATCTTATCCCTCTTTGTCGATAAAGAAGAAATTGGTAGTGAAGGCAACGCATCAGCACAAGCTGCGGTTTTTCTCCGATCGCTCATCAGAGAACTCGATGCAAATGTTGATGTTGATAGTGTCCTGCTCAAATCAAAGGTGATTTCAGCGGATGTTCAATCAGCAGTTACTCCGAACTACACCGAAGTCTTTGAGCTAAAAAACGCATCATCCTTGGGCCATGGCGTGGTGATGTCTAAATACACCGGTCATGGTGGGAAATACTCGGCAAATGACGCCTCAGCAGAATATGTTGCTGAAATCAGAGCATTACTTGACAAGGCAAAGATACCATGGCAAACCGGGGAGCTTGGGAAGGTCGACAAGGGTGGTGGTGGGACTGTTGCAAAATATTTCTCACGATTAGGAATGGAAGTCATTGATCTCGGTGCCCCTGTCCTCTCTATGCATTCACCCTATGAGATTACCAGCAAGGTTGACCTCTATTCAGCGTATCTCGCGTACCTTGCCTTCTTAAAAAGCTAGAAATGATTGGCTTATTGGTTAGAACAATGGATTTCATTCATTTCCCGTTGATGTCCCTTCTTGACAATACTCTGGGGTACAGAGTTTATTTGGTTTTTGAGCAATAGGGAACCCAGCGAGATGCATCATCGGTACGGTTGCTTTTTTCCCATGTTTCCATCGTGCGTAGAACCAGTGTGTAAAGAAGAACATCGGGTTTAATATCCATTTTATCTCTGGTGACCAGAAATCGATGTTGTATTTCCAGCATCGGGCGATGACTTCCCATTGGATCTCCGAAAGGTTTTTCAGATTGGTTTGATGCTGGTTCCCCAGCATTGCTTCTTTTAACGGGATGAACAAGACCGGTGTGTAAAACATTTTCGCATTATGGTACTTCAGATCGTCAATAAGATCCAGTGTTGCACGGACGTCATCCTCTGTTTCATCAGGTTGTCCAGTCATGATGGTGCATAAGGGCCACCAGTCGTAGTCGTTCATGATCCCAACTCCCTGTACAACCAGCTCTGGCCAGTTATCAACACTATACGGGAGTGCCTTTCCGTTCATGTATTTCTTCATCAGACGAACGCTACCGGTTTCAATTCCAACTTCAACAGAGACAAAACGCTTTGGATAGGATTTATGCAGTTCTGGTGTCCATCGTGTTTTTTCCAACAGAATCGGTGATAATTCCTCTAAAAGTTTCTGATCATAGATAACCGGTGCAAGCGATGCATGAGAAAGGAGGATGTGATCCACACCAGGGTAGGACGCGATGGTCTTGTACAATTTTACGATTTCTTCTCTATTGGGGATGAAACCTGGTTTTGATTTATATAAGAAAATATCTTCAGTGACAGTAAAAATTGTTTTTACCCCTCCGTTGACATTGGTTTTGACTTCTTCCATGATGTGTTCAAGCGGGATAGAGTATTTCGTGCGATTTGTTGGGCTACAGAATTGACAGCCTCGTCCGCATCCTCGAGTGATTTCTACCATGCCGTAGCAAGCTGCGTGTGTTATGGGGGGGATTTGTTTCCTGTTCGATTTCTTTGCGATAAAATACGATGATACCGGTTCATTGTTCATCATTTTCTTAAATACACCGATAAGGTCCTCTTCTCCTTCTCCTTGGAAAAGAACGTCGATTCCCCATTTTTTTTGCATTCCTGCGTCGTTGATTTGCCAGGAGCCCGCGCCACCAACAATAATCTTTGGCCTATACTGTTGGATCGCAGGGTGTGTGATGAGTCTATCGAATTCAGCTGCGTTTAACGCCTCTCCGCCAAATCCGATAAGTGAATTGTAGGTTGTTGAAACATAGGCAAGTCCCATAGGGTCCATCGATGAGATTCCCACGATCTTTGTGTCTTTACCGATAAATCGGTGTAACTGGTCATAATGGGCAACAACAACATTTTCAGTACCAAATTCTTTGATGAGCAGTGATTCTACTTTTCGAAGACCATAGATCGTTCGCTGTGCGGTTCCATCGGAGTTGCTTGGCAGATTCCTTAAGTGTTCTCGCAGGGCTAAGCCTGAGAGTTTTTTAGGAAATGTACAAATGAATGCCGCGAAAGGATTATCGTCGTATTCGTTTGCCTCTGCACGGGATGCAGTCAGAACGATAGGGTAGCCGTTTGGGTGGTCATCCATTGATGGATGCCTCCGCTTTATCACGTCTGAGCAGGATTGTTTTAAACACCGGGTCTTTAATGGTGTCCTGAAGCTTAAGGAGGAACTCTTTCCAGGAGAGTGCATTGCGGGACCACCGGATCATCTCCTTTTTATGAAGGGAAAGTATTTTAAGGAAACTTTGCCAATTGTATCCTTCTGCTTTCAAGGGCTTTGACCATCCCGCGTCGTTCCAGAGATAGGTTGGAAGTCTGTTGCCGAACCAGAGACTGAGTGAGTCGATATCCCATTCTCTTCCTTTTTCCTCTTTTGATTGTTTTTTTAACATGAGTGGTTCTGGTGGTATGATTAACTTCATGGATGATCCCCCATATACATGGTAGATGGCATACGGCATTGCCGTGCCTCTTTTTATAAGTTTAGAAAAAAATCGGTACCTTCTTTTCTGTGTTAGGACAGGACATATGTCATCCCCTTGGTTTATCATGGCAAGGCCCATGAGAAACAAAGGATGAAACATATGCACATTTACAAAGGAGAAATTTACCTCGAGAAACACCACATTCCACTCTTAAAAAGT
>DATLAF010000004.1:0-13133 GCA_035527635.1 Thermoplasmatota archaeon
ATCTTTTTGCTGATTTCCAGGAAGAGTCGGAACTCTTCCTCTTCTGCTTTTTCGTAGATTTTCCAATTTGTTTTTCGCATATCCCATTCCCTCGTGCAAGAGGATATGCGATTGTCAGATATTAATTATGAACCAAGGCCAAAAATTCCAAAAGATTATTATAGGGATACTATTTTATTGGGTCAATAAAGAGAAAGAGGGTGTTAGAAGATGGAGGAAGTTCTCTACAATATAGAAATACATCGAAATGAGGGAAGCTATATGGGAAAGATTTATTCCGACATTGACGGAGTAAAAGAGTTTGAAAATAACAGAATTGACCGTCTCCTTCGCGATATCATTGTTGATATGCAGCTTGCATTAGACGATGAGTTCTCCGCTAGAACCATCGCAACCGACCTTCCTGAATTCACCGATGAGATAAAATAAAATGACTCTATTCTTTAAAAAACCACTATACTCTTGAAAAAACGGGTGTATTGAAGGGCAATATTTTTAAAGGTTTCTGTTATTTGGGCTTCTACCTATCCTGATACTTTGGAGGAACACTGTGACATATACTCGCTTTGAAAAAGCTCGCATCATTGGCGCACGAGCCTTACAACTTTCCATGGGGGCCCCATCAATCTTAGCGGAAATACCAAAAGATATGATAGACCCTGTTGAAATCGCGATGCTTGAGTATGACGAAGGTGCTATTCCAATTACTGTGAAACAAAGGGAAATAAAAGCGTAGATTTGAGGAACAACTATGGCTGAAGAAAAGCAAGCTGCGGAAACAGAACCGACAATGATGGTATCTGAAGAAACCTATATGACTTCAGGTGTTCATATTGGGACCCGGCAGAAAACCGCTGACATTAAAGAGTTCATCTATAAAGTACGAAACGATGGGTTATACATCATCGATATGAAAAAAACCGATGAAAGAATAAAGGCGGCAGCGAAGTTTCTGGCGAAATACGACCCATCGAAAATCCTGGCAGTTTCCGTTCGACAATATGGGCAAAAACCTGTAAGAAAACTCGGGGAAAAGACGGGTATTCAAGTTCTTGATGGACGATTTCAACCAGGAACATTAACAAATCCGAATGCGAAAACCTTCCTCGAACCAGAAATCATTTTACTTACCGACCCGCTCGCTGATATACAGGCGTTACATGAAGCAAAAAACATCGGTATCCCCGTGATAGCACTATGCGATACAAACAATGAAACGAAATACATAGACTATGTGATTCCGACAAACAACAAAGGACGACGCGCGCTTGCCTTAATATACTGGCTTCTTGCGCGAGCAACTCTTCGAGAGCAGGGTAAAATTCAATCGGATGAAGAATTCACAACAGCTGTTGAAGATTTCGAAGCGGAAATTTAATTAATTTTTTTGAAGTCGTTACCGATTCAACTAGAATAAAGGAGATAGCTTTGGAAGAAAAAATATCTGATAATATCATCCTTATCGGTACGGCACATATTTCTGAAGAAAGTGTAAACGAAGTTCGGAAAGCCATCGAAACCTATAAACCAGATATTGTCGCTGTTGAGCTCTGCCAGCGGCGTTTTGAAACGATTTCAAAAAAAGATAAATGGGAAAACACTCCTGTCACCGCACTAATTAAATCCAACAACGCGTATTTTATGCTTGCACAAACCTTCCTTTCCTCCATCCAACGAAGACTGGGGGAGGAATACGGTGTGGAACCAGGCTCTGAAATGATCGCTGCGATGCAAGAGGCAGAGAAATATAACATCAAGGTTGCCTTGGTTGATCGGGATATCACGGTGACGCTGAAGCGAGCCTGGAGGGCGATGGGACTTCGTGAGAAATTCAAGGTGGTTTGGGAATTTCTCAAAGCAATGATTGGGTACGATGAAGAGGAACTTGAAGAGTTGGACCTGAAAGAATTAATGAAGCAGGATGTTCTCTCCTCGATGATGGAGGAGTTCAGTAAAATTGCACCAAGCGCTGCGAAGGTGTTGATTACTGAGCGGGACCTGTATATTGCGCAAAAAATCTTTGAAGAAAGTAAGAAGGGAAAGGTTGTTGCAGTCGTTGGCGCAGGACATGTTAATGGTATTAAAAAGCATCTTGAGAAACAAGAGCTTCATGCCAATTTGCAAGAACTTGAACAGATCCCAAAAAAACGTCTGAGTCTTGTGAAGGTTGTTGAGGTTGCTATCCCTGTGATTTTTTTCGCAGTAATCGGCTGGATCATCTATTCTACGGGCGTAAACCCCTGGAACAAGATTAAAGATATCTTCCTCATCTGGTTCCTTGTTCACGGGATTCTAGCTGGCGTTGGCGTCGCAATCGCACGTGGACATCCCTTATCGATTCTTACTGCATTCCTTGCTGCTCCGTTTACGTCGCTTGAACCGTTTTTCGCACCGGGATGGTTTGCTGGGTTGGTTGAAGCAAAACTACGCAAACCATTGATAAAAGATTTCCAAGAACTCAGCAAGATTGAGCGGGTGCGTGATTTTTTAAAAAACAAGGTCATCCGTCTTTTGATGGTTGTCGCCTTAGCAAATCTCGGAAGCATCATAGGAACCATTGTTGCGCTTCCATGGATTCTTAGTCTTGGACTTGGCTAAATGTTTTTATCCCGAATATTTATAACTCGTACCAATCTGCGAGACTGCTATGGCTGAACGACAAAAGTTCTACACCTCATTTCATGATCTTTCTCCCCGTGAGTATATGTATATACCTAAAGGGAGCCTACAGGTAGGAAGACCAGGTTCGTTTAGCAGAATTGAACTCGGTCATCTTATTATCGCTATTGGGGTCCTTACGATTGCATTTTCTTTTACATTTTCAAAAAATAATCTTCTTTTTTTCTTTTTAGGTTCACCTATTGATATCCAATCGTACTTTTTTTTTATGCCAATTGCTTTTCTAGGGATAGTCACCGCATTCTTTATTCATGAACTCTCCCATAAATTCGTCGCACAAAAATATGGCCTCTGGTCCGAGTTTCGCATGTATCCAAGGGGTTTACTCGTATCGGTGATTATTGCGTTTTTCACTGGTCTTGTCTTTGCAGTACCAGGAGCCGTGATGTTCAGAGGGGATGCAAAACCATTTGAAACTGGAAGAATTGCTGCCGCAGGACCTGCCTCAAATATTGGTATTGCGGTGGTCACGTATATCTTTTATCATTTCTGGTTTTTTACGATGGGTTTTTGGGGGACACTGATTGGGTTTATCTGTCTGGTGAATTTATTGCTTGCAACATTTAATTTATTACCGTTTGGACCTCTGGATGGGAAAAAGGTGTTGCTCTGGAGCGAAATCGCCTGGTTTGTATTATTCTCTGTTTCTGTGTTATTGTTAAGTGGGATGTTTATTGGTGGGAATTTGCTTACTAATTTTTTTGCGTAACATTGATGGGGAAATGTATATATTTAACATATCCGATGATTTCATTGGATGAAAACACTGGGTGTGTACACCAAAGATTTTTCTCTTTATCATGATATCATCAAAGCGTTAAAAAAAAGAAACGTCGGGTATGTTTCCCTTGCATCACAAGATGATGTGCCAAGAAGAATCGGTGTGATCCTCACATCACAAAAAGAACTGAAAGAAATCTCGTTAAGTAAGAAAGTTGCCGCAGATGCGTATGATTCTATCGAGTATGCGATTGATCTTGCGGTTCAGAAACTGACTGGAAAAGAGCTGTATTCCAAGATTTTTATTGGCATTGACCCTGGTGAACGACCGGGGATAGCGATCGTAGGTGACGATATCTTACTTCAGAAGATTCAAGTGGATGGTCCTGAAAACGTGGTTTCTGAGATAAAGCGGTTCATAAAATTCTATCCGTCAAAAGAAACCTATATCCGCATCGGACATGGGTCCGTCATAAACAGAAACCGAATCATCAATTCTCTCATCCCTTTAGAAGTACCCATCGAGATTGTTAATGAAACCAGAACGACGCCTGCGCAACAGAAACGACGGTGCATACGAGACAGTGAAGCAGCAGCAGCGATCGCTTTGCTCTCAGGTGGGCGGGTGCAAACTACCCTTCCTATTGAAACATCTAAAGGGGCGATTAAAAACGTTCAAAAACGGAGCCGACAGCTTAGCGAAGGGAGAATGACCATCTCTGAGAAAACAGCACTTCAGGTGCTCACGGGGGAACTAAGTCTTCTGGAGGCTATTGAAAAAGAAAAAAATCAGGGTAAACCCAAATGTTTATGAGCGTTGCTCATATGCTCCCTGGGTAAGAGTAATGGAATACCGATACGCACTGATAAGTGTCTACGATAAACAAGGCATTGTTGACTTTTCAAAAGAACTATCAAAGCTGGGAATCCGTATTCTTTCAACCAGTGGCACTGCTGCAGTGTTACACAAGGCAGGAATCCCTTTTAAAGAAGTATCAGATGTTACTGGATTTCCTGAAATGCTTGATGGTAGGGTGAAAACCATTCATCCGATTATCCATGCAGGAATCCTTGCTAAACGAGATAACAAAAAACATTTAAAAACCCTCAAAGACCATAACATCAACAGGATTGATTTTGTTGTGTGTAACCTGTATCCCTTTGAAAAAACCATACAAAAACCAAAGGTGGGTATCGAAGAAGTTATTGAAAATATCGATATCGGTGGACCGACACTCATCCGGGCTGCAGCCAAGAATTACAAAGATGTTGTCGTCGTCACCAGTCCAACGCAATACCCAGAGTTACTCGCCGCTCTGAAGTCTAAAAATAGGATACCAGATAAGGTCCGTGAAAAATTAGCGATTCAGGCCTACGCTCATACTGCGCAGTACGATAGCATCATCTCACAATATCTGAGGAATCGTTGGACCGATGAACCTCTACCTAGTGATTTTTCAATAACGATGCGGAAGATCCAAGAGATGCGATATGGCGAAAACCCGCATCAGAAAGGAGCGTTTTACCAGGCTCTTCCCTCTGTTGAAGAACCCTGTGTCTCGAATGCAAAACAATTGCAAGGGAAGGAACTTTCTTTTAACAATATCCTTGATGCGAACTACGCTATTGAGTGCATTAAAGAATTCAGAGGACATTCTTGTGTGATAATTAAACATGCGACCCCCTGTGGGATTGCCAGTGCATCGAGCTTGCTTCAAGCATGGAACGACGCATACGCAACCGATATCTATTCTCCTTTTGGTGGTATCGTTGCGTTTAATAGGGAACTACAAAAAGACGTCACATTGGAGCTATCGAAATATTATCTTGAGGTGATCGTAGCACCAAGCTTCGAGAAAGATGCGTTAGCGATTTTTAGGAAAAAGAAAAACCTCCGGTTACTTGAACTCCAAGGCTTGGATGAGGAAGTTCAGAGAAGGGGGTTGGATATACGCAGTGTTGTTGGCGGATTCCTTGTTCAAGAACGGGACGTTTGGTTTGCTGATAAAAGCACCTGGAAGACTGTTACGAAGATCAAGCCGACAAAAGAAGACCTCCTCTCGATGGATTTTGCAGTGAAATGTGTCAAACACATCAAATCAAACTCTGTCGTGTTCGTGAAAAAGACACGAACGGTTGCAATCGGAGGCGGACAAACATCCCGTGTGGATGCTACCTGGATCGCAACCCATAAAGGCAAGGACCAAACCAAGGGCTCTGTTATGGCTAGCGACGCATTCTTCCCTTTCAGGGACGCAGTAGATGTTGCTGCGAAGGCTGGAGTTAAAGCCATAATACAACCTGGTGGTTCCATCCGTGATGACGAAGTAATCCAAGCGGCAAACGAACAGGGGATTGCTATGGTGTTTACCGGCCAAAGATACTTCCGACATTGACAAGGTATCTAAATGTTCTTAAAGAGGAGACCGTATCAGTAACCGATGGATTTTCGAGTAGAACACAGAGATGGACCTGCACGAATCGGACAATTGACTCTTCATAAAAAGACTCTAAGAACTCCAAATATTCTTTTTCTCCACACGTCTCGATGCAAGGCACCAGAATTCTCTGATATCATCCTCACAAATGAGGTAGTGAAAACCAAAAAACCTCTAGTGCGTATCGGAGAAAGCATCTTTTCAACAACAAAAAAGAAGGTACAGAAAGACATCTCATTAGACAATTATCTTTTCTATCCAAGAGACGTCACTAATGAGCTACACCTCAGCACCCAGTCCCTTGGCAAGAATAACGAGTATTATGTGATTCCCTCAAAAAAAGAAGTACTATCAGAACTGGTGAATGATAATGATGCCACTCTTTTTATCGTCGCCTATGCAGCCCAATTGTTTTCTCAACAAACACAATGCGTTGATTTTCTAACAGAATTACGAAAGAAAATAGGATACGATAGACTGATTTATCTTCCATGCGTTGGTGATCCAACAAGTATGGCACTCCTCACGTACATGGGCGTTGATTTTTTTGATTCTTTTTCCGCGTTTCTCGCAGCACGAAACCAGACATTTCTTTTCCCAACCGGTTTTTTTAGGAAAAATCAGCTCCCTGAGCTTCCCTGCGGCTGCCCTTCTTGTATAAAAACGAACGATGCATCGGTGATGGAGTACGAAGACATCTTACAGCATAATTACCATATGCTTCTTTATGAGATGAAACAAGTAAGGAACGCGATTATCACTGGTTCGCTACGAGAACTCGTAGAGGTCCGTGTTAGAACCAGCCCGCATCTCGCATCGTTGTTAAGAATCCTTGATCTTACTCAGTATCAATTTTTAGAGGAGCGAACACCGATTGTTCGAAAACAACCATTGACTGCAACGACGAAAGATTCGATGGTACGGCCGGAGATACGACGATTCCAACAACGGGTCATAGAGCGATATGAAAAACCACCAAGTGGAAAAATATTACTCTTGTTGCCTTGCTCGGCAAAAAAACCTTATTCTTTTTCAAAATCCCATAAGCTCTTCAGAGAATGCTTCTTGAACCTAACCAATCCCTTCGTGGTCCACGAAGTCATCCTGACATCACCTCTCGGTCTTGTTCCAAGAGAGCTTGAACTAACGTACCCTGCGTCGTCCTATGATATTGCGGTTACTGGCCACTGGGATGAAGATGAAAAGAAAATGATACGAACACTCCTGCAATCGTACTTGAAGAAAAACTCCTATGATGCAGTCATTATGCACATCCCTATGGCGATACAAGCATTTGTTCGTGATCTTTTTAAAGAACCACACACAACCTGTAATGATTCACCAACATCAGCTGAGTCGCTTGCTAATTTATCGAACGTGTTACAACATACGACACGACTTTACGATCGTGTCGAACAGAAAAAACGGACCTATGAAAACATCACATCGCTTGCCAGCTATCAATTTGGTCCATCACTGGCGGGGCATTTGATGAAAGACTGTATCATTAGTGGAAAATATCCTTATCAGAAAATAATGTATAAGAACCTTCAACTCGGGATGCTTACCGAAGAGCGAGGATTTATTTCACTCACCCTTGACGGAGCGAAGCGATTGATTGACACAGAGGAGTATTGGGTAGATAT
Source organism: Thermoplasmatota archaeon (assembly GCA_035527635.1). Lineage (GTDB taxonomy): Archaea > Thermoplasmatota > E2 > DHVEG-1 > DHVEG-1 > SM1-50. Next base: position 7,484 of record DATLAF010000004.1, read on the forward strand.
CTCTGATGATTTCACGTTGAAAGGGTCTGTGTTTGCGCCAGGAATAATAAATGCGGATGAATCAATACGGATTGGTGATGAGGTGCTCGTTAGGAAAAAGAAACAACTCTGTGGTGTTGGCGTGGCACTGATGAACGGGAAAGAGATGACGGAATCAACCCACGGAGAAGCAGTAAAAATACGGCATCACCTCTAATTCATACTTAAATCTTGTTTTGTCCCACAATACGGACATGAGTACACATGGACATCCTTTACAATGTCTACTCCCTCGGCCCAGACGGTAATCCATTCTCCGCAGTGTTCGCACTTGAAATTCTTATGAACCGATTTCTTTTCCGGGATTTCTTCAAAGACCCGTGATGGTTTTGAAGGGACAGTCCCTGTAGTCCCACAATCAGGACATGTTAAGATGAAAGATTTTTTGTTGTTTTGTTTTGATTTTTTAATAGCGAAAATACCACCACAAGAAGGACATTTGAAATGATAGAGTTTGCCTTTTAGTGATTTTTCAAATTCGTCAACAGTTTTTTTAACAACCGGTTTTTTCTTTTCCTTGGAAACCAAGAATAATAAAGTTAGGATAACAAGAATCCCGTAGAGGGCAATAATGCGTTCCAACCACCGTTCATTATACACAATATCCCAAAGAGAGAAGAGGAAGACTAGCAACGCAAGAAACATAATCGCCACAAACGGTGCTGTTTTACGTGAGAATATGTTCATTGGTTCCGCCTCCGTATCCCATAGAAAGCCAGCAGTACAATGAGTACAAAGACGATAATGGACGCAGTAAGATACCCCCAATTATCTTTTAACCGTGTAAAAAATTCTGAGGAAGAGGATAGCTTCTGTAACGGGTTGGTCCCTTGTTGATACTCCTGAAGATTGGTAACACCATCGTTATCCTTGTCTAGGGAAGCATCGCTTGGATCAAGTGGGTTGAACCCGTATTGTTCCTCCCAGGCATCGGGCATACCATCATTATCCGTGTCTTTCAGATCATCGGTAACCCAAAATGTCTGCTCCTCCGTGACTTTTTTATTTCCTCTATTGTCTTCCACGGTGATTGAAAAAACATATTTTCCTATACCTTGATATGCTTTAGTGTAGATGTACTTCGTATCAGGCGGTGTGTTACTCATCGCGTGTACCTCTGAGAGGTTATCAGGGAAATGTATCCGTACCTCAACAGAGTATATACCTGAGAAATCAGTGGTGATGCAACGGATCTCTACCTGACCGTTTTGTAATTGGACGAAGGGATTTACTCCAAAGTACGTGATACTTGGTGGAGTGTTATCTGCAGTGACTTCAAAAGACCCGGTAATAATTGACTGATTTTTATTTGGTGAGAGGTCAGTTGCCTTGATAGAGAAATCATGTCTACCGAGCTGAACGGTATTAAAAAGATATTCGTACCTATCATTGTCTTTTTCAGTCATTGTTTCGTTCACAAAGGTTTTATTTGGGGTTTTAACGGAGATAACGACGGTATCAATGCCTGAAGTATCGGTTGCAGTAACCCCGATTAAGAGAGGGTTTCCCTGTTCTATGGTTGTGGAATACTCAAGATTTGAGAGAACCGGAGGGGTTCGCTCTGAGGGGATGACTCGTAGAACATGGAAGAGTGCTTTATAGTTATTCGCCCCGTGTTTATCAGGGGTCTGTGTGGTGTTCAGGATTTGTATCCCTACGGCCCATTCACCATTAAAACTCGCTTTTCCAAATCGTGTCTGCTCCCAAGTGAGGGTCACGTTTGTGTATTCATTCTTCTTTAAACTCACCGTTGTTGAGTTTCTATCCGTAATGAAATACATGGTATGATTATTTTCATTTTGTTCACAATATAGAATGACTTTATAGTTGGTGGCATTTCCATCCCCTGTGTTACTGATATAAGCAGTAACTGCCACGGGGTTGCCTTCGTTGACCGGGGTTGGTGCTACTGTGATATTTAGGACAGCCAAATCAGGTATTCCTTCAACGGTTACCCATTTCCACCGTTTATTATTTCCTGGGTTTGAATCAGAGTAAATAACAACCACAGAGACATTATGGTTCCCTTTATTTAAGGGAAGCCAGGTGAACTGAAATGTTCTATTTTCATCTTTTTGAATGGTTTGGTCTTCTTGTGTATCTATATTGATGTTATTAACACGAAGTGCGACGTTGACATGCTCAACAGTCGTATTGAATGCCCGGACGTGTGCAGTAATTGTAACATTGTATCCCGCATAGCAGACATCAGGTGCCGCGAGAGCAGACACCGTCAGATCAGGTTTGCCAATATAGAAACGAAGAGCCAGGGAGGGGGTTTGATACCCTGCATCATCGCATCCGATGATGTTTACGGTCCAATCACCTCGTTTCGAAAGCTTTTTTGAGGTATTTGACCAGGTGAGATTATTTCCCGTAATTAATGACATGTTGAATTCAAACTGACCTTCCCAGTAGAAATAAGCGGTAACTTTTTTTGCCAATGCAGTGGTATTAACTTGGATGGGTAGCGTTTTATTCAGTGTATAATACGTTTCAAAGGTGTTAATAAACTCAGGCCACCAACCCTGGGTCGACACAGCAGAACCTTGAACGAGCCCCGTTGGTGTAATATTCAGCGTTTCGCTTCCTGGAGGTCGCGTCCCCCTATTTTCGACGACATCGAAATACACACCGTACAATGAGGGCCCTGGTACTCTCCAAGATAATGTACCAACTGCGTTGGTGTAATTATTAAAGACACTACTTTCATTAAACCAGGTTTTATTAATTACAATCATGGTTCCATTGGTATAATACCGTACAATGGTAATCGTGGTATTATCAAATGTTTTGTTCACTACCTGGAGTGAATGAAGAATCGAAGTAAAATTCAGTCCAAAAGAAATGTTACCAACACCAGTGATATTGTAGATTCTGCGGTAATGCCAGCTGGTATTCCACCAGGGGATGACGGAAGTTGTTGTTTCATAGTAATTGTTACTTTTTTGTTCTTCGTTTATTGTTTGTTTTGGATCGATAGTCAGATTAATGGTATGAACCCCAAAGGTTAGGGGGACCCAGGAGAAGGAGACCCCAAAGGATTCTCCTTTTACCAAACCAGCGCTTTTAATGTACCATTGTTTCAACGTCCGATCGATATGAAGAGAGACGTTAATACTCTGGGTTGTGTTTTTCCCAATGTTTTTTATCATTCCTGCTATCGTGATTGGTTTTCCAAGTGTACTCATTCCGCTAATAGAAGGAGTTGAGGCAAAGAGCAGATCGGTCTTTCGTTCATTAATTCGTATTTCTCCAGTAGCGATCGCTTCATTGACCCCTAAATAGGCCACGGTGACATGTAAGAGTCTGCGCTGGGCAGAACCCAATGCTGCGGTCCAAGTGAGATTTTCTTTCCGTATCTGATTTCTTAATAATCCTAAGGAGTCGATACGAAAGGTCGCAACAGTTTGTTCGTTATCAACGGTCATAGTGATGGTGATTTGCTGTCCGACAGAGATGTTTTGAGGACCGATGTTCTTAATGGTAACGTATATATGAACAGTATCTCCTTCCAGAGAAGGATCAGGTGTTGCTATCACGTTTAAGATAGAAAGATTAGGATCAAGTATGGGTTTCTCAGCGAGGGGATTGTAAGGAAAAATGCTTGAGAACAAAAGAATGATTATACTTAAAATATAAAATTTTTTCATTTTTTTATGAACTAGCTGTATCTTTGATTGTTTTCCACTGACCATAACTCTCCCTCATCGGATGCATGATTGCTATTTATTACGATATATTTGTAGTTTTCCATCTGGAGCATATTGTATAAAATAGAAGAAAATATATATAATTCAATATGTGTTTTTTAGCTTCATTTATGAAAACAGATTATTGTGAGGGGCGAAGTGGTCGAAAATCTATATATGAACCTAAGGCAACCGGGATGGTTTGATTTACACCAAAAAGAGAGATACTCGCACGGATCTGAGCAAAAACGCTCTCAGGCAGGAATCCTTTACCTGAAAAATTTAAAAGTTTTGAATAAAGAAGGATAATATCCCCATGGAAGTATGTTGTACCCTCGGGGATAAGTTCCCCAGCACCAAGTGTCCCTTCTGCGACAAAGTATTTCTGCTTATTCTTCACGCCATAATACACGACAGCTAAATCTGTTACGATCAACGGTATTTTTGTTGGATTAATGACTTCAAGAGTCATATTCCCATTCAGCCCACCGCGCACACGTGTAAGATCAACATCAAGAGCAAGCTCGAGAGGTTTATCAGATGGGATAAATTGACCAAGATCGGGAACGGCGATGTCGATATCACTTGAGATTGGGAGTGACTTATTGATGCCAGCGACGGTTGCTCCTGCTTCAGCATAAAGAGAAATGTGAAGTCTTTTTGCGTTTAACGCTTGTATGGCAACTGATCCATAGCCCTGTAATGTTACCGCGCTCTCTGCGGGGATCTGAGCACCAGTGATACGAAAACTTCCCACATTATTTCCTGTTTCAGTGGTTACGTTAAGGATAAAATCTTTGATAAACATGGAAAAGGGGTTAGGGTTTGATACGTGTATTTCTGTCGTAAGGTTCACAGCGTACCGGGTTATGGTTCCGATTTCCGCTCCAACCGAAATCGATGGTATCGATATCTTTTTCAGCGCGTCTTTCAGTGAGGTCAGAACCGTCAGCTTCAGGGGAATTGTCTTTTTAATGATGCCAAAGATATTAAGACCAACAACCCCTGTTATTGTACTGCTGAGCATATCTGAGAGATTGCCTTTCATGGTAATACGGCCGCTGCCAGTATAACTTCGATGTGCCTGACCTGGAATCGATCCACCATCAATCGTAAGATTTGTGACTTCTTCTCCTGTTGTTGTCGTCGCAACAATTTGGAAGTTTTCAAGAATCATTTCAAAAGAATTCGGGTTGTACAATTGGAGGTCGTGTTGGAGTATTATTTCATCAGTGTTTATTTCAATGATATCAACGCGAATGGTGGTTTGAGGAAATGCGAGTACCTGGATGTCGACAAAAAGAAATGCTGCAACGACGATATTGATAATAAAAAGCAAGGCTAGGATGATAGCAACGATGGTTTTTTTCATGGTTTATCCACGGGGGTAACTCCCCATCAGGTAATATAAAAGTAGACTTATATAATATATATTACTGTCGATGTCGAGGTATATATAGTTCTTCTGGAGAGATGTTAGTTATTATTACTATTTTTATTCAGAAAGTTTGAAGGGTATTTACAGTTTTTGATTAAACCGCGTAAATTCTTATTTAGCCTCAAGGTGATGTGAAATGCAATTTAAGGTCCATTATATGATATTCATTGGTATTTCTCGCTTTGTTTTTTTCCGTTTTGACATTTTCACAGAGTAGCTATATATATCATAAAAAACAGAAACCAACATGCATTCCACTCATATACGAGCTGGAGATGAGGTGAAGAGATGAAACACTATCGATATAAAGAATACGGAGGGAAATGGGATCCAAAAAAGGGGTATCGTCCTACCCATGGGAAAAAGACGGAACCAAAGTACAAACAAACCACCACTCCTTGGAAAAACCATCAGAAATCGATTCGATCAACCTAAGAGTGCTTTTTACTTACAGCCTATCTCTATCGACTTGCAATCCCAA
>DATLAF010000005.1:0-9520 GCA_035527635.1 Thermoplasmatota archaeon
CGGCCCGGTAGTCTTTTTCGATGAGAAGGAAGACGGCGTACACCAGCAGGATGCCGATGGCGGCAAGAACGATGGATGGATGAACCAGAAACAGATACAAGATGAAGAGGGGGATGAGCAGGATGCTGCGGAGTTGTTTGACCTGCGCAAGCCAGATGAGAAACAGCAGGAGCATGTTTCCTTTGGTTACCTATTTGAACATCTTATTTTTCACATAAATTTTTTTCTCCTAGACGCAGATTATTAATAGGAGAGAAAAATACCGTCATCGTTATATAGGGAATGTCTTATTCATTTCACAAGAAGAGGATTATTCATCGGGGAGGCAGTTTGCCATGTTTAATGCCAAGATAAAATCAGATATAATAAAAGGAATCATCGATGTAACATCACCGCTTGTAAACGAAGCTAAGTTTAATATCAGCGCAAAGGGTATTTCGATACGTGCTGTTGACCCCGCGCATGTCGCGATGGTTGATTTAGAATTAAAAAGCACTGCGTTTGAGGAATATAAAGCAGATGACATGGAGCTTGGGATTGACCTTGATAAACTAAATGGTATTATGAAACTAGCAAATACCGGTGATTCGATTTCTATGGAATATGATGAGGAATCGAACCGGTTAATCGTCAAAATCGGTAATCTTGTACGACGGATGGGCCTCATTGATACCGCAGGAATGCCTGATTCAAAGGTCCCCCATTTAGATTTACCAGCAAAAGCTGTTGTGAAAGCATCGGAGCTTATCAAAGGAGTCCGGGCTTCAGAAGCGGTTTCTGATCATCTGGCGTTAAGTGTTGATAAAGACTCCTTTGAGTTGTTTGCAGAAGGAGATACCGATACCGTGAATCTCAAACTCCCAAAGACCTTACTACTAGAGCTCCATTCGCCAGGGAAATTTAAAAGCCTTTTTTCTATCGATTACTTCAGCAATATGATTAAACCTGTGAAAGGCGATGATCCGATCTCCATCAACATTGGTAATGACAACCCCATCCGAGTCGACTTTGATTTCGCAGAGAAACACGGACATGTCACCTATCTGCTGGCACCTCGGATTGAATCAGAATAAATAATCTATCAATTATTTTCTACCAAAGAGGTGCTACCTATCGTAAAAGGTACCAGACGACATCGGTATATTGGTTTTCATGTTGCATGTGAAAACGAGAACTCTCTTTTAACAAAAACAGAACTTATTCAAGCACTTCGAAAGCATACCCCAATCCTCTTTTCAAAAAATACAAAAGAACTAGGGTTCTGGATAGTTCAGTTCGATGGAACAAACGGTATCCTTAAATGTAACTACCAAGAAAAAGAGCATGGTATGCAACTTCTCCAGTCACTGAAAACCATCGGAGCAAAACCTGTTACCATCACCACGCAGGTAACGTCTGGAACGATTCATGGACTTACCCGTAATAAAAAATAAACGTTCTTTATGAAATAAGGATTCTTTTAGGCGGTCTGCTCTTGGGTTTTTTCAAGTTGATTCCACGTCAAAATAGGGTTTTTTACTGCCCCGATTTCATCGATACGTTGCACTACGGTATTGTGTGGAGCACCCTTTACTAGTGACGGATCTTCCTGTGCAATTCGCAGTAAAGTATCGATATAGATATCCAAGGTTTTTTTAGACTCTGATTCCGTCGGTTCGATCATCAAGGCTTCCTTAACGATGAGCGGAAAATAAACCGTTGGTGGATGCAGTCCATAGTCTAAAAGACGTTTTGCAATATCAAGTGCGCGGATTCCCTTTGTGGATAGCAAGCCTTCGCAACTGATGACAAACTCGTGTTTCCGAAGCGCTCGATAGGGGAGTTGGTAGAGGTTTGAATCAATGAGTTTTTTCTTCATATAATTTGCATTTAACACTGCGATTTCTGATGTCTCTTTCAACCCGTCTCCTCCCATTAAAAGGATGTAGATGTATGCTTTAAGGATCACTGAGACATTCCCATAAGTAGCCTTTATCTTTCCTATGGAATCTGAATATACATAATCAAAGCAGTAGGTGTTTTTTTTCTTAACAATTCGTGGTATAGGCAGGAATCGTTCAAGATTCTTTTTTACACCAACAGGACCTGACCCGGGGCCTCCCCCGCCATGTGGTGTGGAAAATGTTTTATGTAAGTTCAGATGCACAATGTCAAATCCCATATCACCGGGGCGTGCCTTTCCCATAATCGCGTTCATATTCGCCCCATCATAGTAGAGTAGCGCTCCTGCGTCATGCACGAGTCGAGCTATCTCAGTAATCTCTGATTCGAAGATGCCAAGCGTGTTAGGATTGGTAAGCATGAAACAAGCGGTTTTGTCAGAGAGGGCTTTTTTTAGCATTTCTAGGTCAACCGTTCCTTCTTTCGTGGAAGGAATCTCAATGACTTTGTATCCTGCCATCGCAGCGCTTGCAGGGTTTGTCCCATGTGACGTATCTGGCAGGATTACTTCATCTCTGTCGAAATCTTTGTTGTACTCATGATAGGCGCGGGTGAGAAGAAGACCGGTGAATTCCCCTTGTGCCCCTGCTGCTGGTTGCAAGGTAAAATGATCCATGCCGGTGATTTCGCAGAGCATCTCCTCTAGTTCATACATAATCCGTAATGTCCCCTGTGTCGTTGTCTCGTCTTGATACGGATGAAGCAGGGCGAACCCTTCCCAGTGGCTTATCTCCTCACATATCTTCGGGTTATATTTCATTGTGCATGAGCCCAGTGGATAAATCCCTGATTCAATACCGTAATTCATTTGGCTCAGACGGATGAAATGGCGTATCACTTGCGTCTCATCTAGATGAGGAATATCTATGAGTCTTTTTCTTTGGAGGGCTTCTGGAAGCACAGACTTCAGGACGTATTTTTCTTTTTTGTTTTCTTCCAGTTCGTTCAGCAGTGGTTCATCCCAAATAGCACTATGGTACATCAGTCCACCTCTTTAAGCAGAGAAACCAGACGTTCGATGTTTTCATCTGTATGGACCTCGGTAAGTCCAAATAACATACAATTCGCTAATTTCGGATACCATTGTTCTAACAGCAGACCGCCTTGCATTCCGTGTCGTAATAGATGGTGATGAACTTTTACAGCAGTAGGACATCGGATGACGAATTCATTGAAATTGGCACCGGAAAATATCTTTGAAAATCCTGGAATCTCAATGATTTTCTTTTTTAATTTTTGGCCTTGTTCAAAGTTACGTATACTGAGTTCATGCAAACCCTTCCCGCCAAGCCAGGCTAGATAGGTTGCAGCCGCAAGCATACATAACCCTTCGTTGGTGCATATGTTACTCGTTGCTTTTTCTCTACGGATATGTTGCTCCCGGGTCTGCATCGTCATACAGAATGCTCGTTTTCCTTGGTGATCCTTTGTCATGCCAATGATTCTACCTGGGATTTGCCGTAAAAACTCATTTTTACATGCAAAAATCCCTAAGGTTGATCCACCGAAATCAAGCTGATTGCCAAGGCTTTTTCCCTCACCAATTACAATGTCTGCTCCATACTCACCAGGGCTTTTACAAATCCCAAGAGAGATTGGGTCAATACCAACGACAAACAACGATTGATTTTTCTGAAGTATTGAATGAATCTCCTCAACTTCGTCTTCAAAGACACCAAAAAAGTTCGGGTTTTCTAGGTAGAAACCTGCGGTATCATGATCGATTGTTTTTTTGAGGTCCTCCAGATCTATTGTTCCCGTTTTCGTATTGTAGGTGACTTGTTTTACTGTGATACCTGCCCCTTTTGTATAATTTGTAAGTATACTTTTTTTCTCCCAGGAAATGTTCTCAGGAATGACAAATGTTTTTTTCTTAGTAATGCGGGTGCACATTAAGCCTGCTTCCCCAAGTGCTGTGGCACCATCGTACAGCGATGCATTGGAGATGTCCATACCGGTGAGTTCTGCAATCATGCTCTGGTACTCAAAAATCGCTTGAAGGAATCCTTGGGATGTCTCTGGCTGATACGGTGTGTATGCGGTGTAGAATTCTGAGCGGGAAATGATTGATTTAACAGCAGCAGGGATGTAATGAGGTTTAAAACCTCCACCAATAAATGATGGCATTTCACAAAAGGATTTGTTTTGTTTGGCTAACGTCCGCATATGGTCTTCTATTTCTTGCTGAGGACGTCCTGATTGAAGTCGGAGGTTGTTGATTTTGATTTCTTGCGGAATGTCGGAAAAAAGATCATTGATATCATGCAATTTTAGTTCATTCAACATGTTTTTTTTTAAGGGCGAATTGGGGATAAATTGCATAGTAACCTCCTTTAGGGTAATCATCAGCTATTAAAGAAACTTATCATCTGAGATTAGGGGTTTGCAAAAAGAGCGGCCGCATTGAGATTATCTATGGAAATATCCCAGATTTGAACGCATAATGTGTTCCATATATTTTCATCGAAACTTCCTTTGATTTTACCTATAATCTGATAATCATAGATTGGTCCGTCTCCATGGTCTTTAGTGTCGGTGGTCGGGTAGTATGTTTTTACTCCGTTTTCGAATGTCTTTTGATATATCGGTCTCTGTTCTACTGTATCGTTGATGGTATAATAGAGAATGATGTCCCCGTCTTTAATTGAAAATCCTTGATATGTTGATTTTTCAAGAATGATATATCCGCCTTTTTTATCTATCGGACATAGTATGTCGTTTTTGATGTATTGATATGCGTTTGGGTGGTTAAACGAGTCGATAAATGTGTCGATACCAAGAAGGTACGTTACGGTAAGAAACGGGAGATTTACGATGATGAAGAATGCACAAAGCTTAATGATCGCTCGTATTGATTTTTTCTTCACCTCATCACCTCAATCTTGCTATTTTGTTTCGTGCTAACATTTAACAATAATTCTATATAAACACTATCTGGAAAAATGTCAAAAAAGCCAAAATACCGACTTTAAGGCAAATCAAGGATATAAAAAAACATTAAGAAGGGAAATACATTACAGAAACGTAATGCAAGAGATATGGACCGAGAAATACCGGCCAAAAACACTATCTGATCTTGTCGGCCAGGATAACATTATCGAGAGACTCAAGGCCTATGCAACTACAAAAAACGTTCCACATTTGATATTTGCTGGGCCCCCAGGTACCGGAAAAACAACAGCAGCACTCGCCCTTGCCCATGAGGTTTTTGGGCAGCACCATTGGACACAAAACTTCAATGAACTGAATGCAAGTGACGAACGAGGCATCGGAATCATACGTGGGAAAATCAAGGACTTCGCACGTACAGCCCCCATTGGAGCAACCTTTAAGATCATTTTCCTTGATGAAGCAGACTCACTTACTCAAGACGCACAAGCAGCTCTTCGACGGACAATTGAAAAATACACCCATATCTGTCGATTTATTCTCTCGGTAAACTATTCTTCCAAAATCATCGAACCCATTCAATCCAGATGCGCGGTCTTTCGCTTCAAGCCACTCACCGCAGATGAGGTTAAAAAATACATCAGAAAGATTGCAACCAAAGAACATTTAGAAATCACCCCTGATGGTCTCGAAGCACTTATTTTTATTGCACGAGGCGATATGCGAAGGGCAATCAACATCCTACAGGTAGGAGCCTCTATCAATAAAAAAATAACAGCAGAACTGCTCTACGAAACCTCTTCCACAGCCCGACCAGATGACATCAAGCTACTGCTCAACACAGCCTTAGCAGGAAATTTTATGGCTGCACGAAATCAACTGTACGACCTGCTTATCACCTACGGATTAAGCGGTGAAGAGATTATTAAACAAATCCATCGAACCATCTTTGATCTTACCATACCTGATGATCACAAAGTTCAATTGATGGAAAAAACCGGTGAAATAGAATTCAGACTCGTTGAAGGCAGTAATGATCATATCCAACTTGAATCACTGTTAGCCCAATTCGTTCTCTATGGTAAACAATTAAAATAAATTCCTCTTCTTCAAGAACTTAAAAAGGAATGACTCGATCTCTTGAGCTGTTTTATCTCCAACACCATATCTGATTCGAACAATAGGTTTCTTCGTTGTTAAAATCCTGGTCAGATCAATGGGTGTACCACTAATAACCACGTCACAATCGGTATTGTTAATTGTCTGTTCCAATTCATGTATCTGTTTTTTTCCATATCCCATTGCAGGTAGAACGTTTGTCAGATGGGTGTATTTGTTAAACGTGTCAGTGATTGAACCAACCGCATAAGGTCGAGGGTCCACCATCGTCTTTGCCCCATATTTTTTCGCGGCAACCGTACCAGCGCCATACTGCATCCCCCCATGGGTCACGGTTGGGCCGTCCTCAATAACAAGGACCCTTTTTCCTTTAATCATTTTTTTATCATCTGTGTGAATCTCTGAAAAACCATCGATGATCTGAGCTATCGGGTTTATGGATTTAACATTCGAACGAACAGTTTCGATATCTTTTTTACGAGCGGTGTTGACCTTATTGATTATGACAACATTTGCACTTCGCACATTCATCTCACCAGGGTAATACGCAAGCTCATCACCCGCACGATGAGGATCAGCAATGGTAATGAGGAGGTCTGGTTTAATAAATGAAAAATCGTTATTCCCACCATCCCAGATGATCACGTCCGCCTCCTTTTCTGCGGTCCGGAGAATTTTCTCATAATCAACACCAGCGTAGATGATCCCATTCATATCAATATAGGGCTCATATTCCTCACGTTCCTCAATTGTGCATTTATACTTATCAAGGTCGTTATAACTTGCGAAACGTTCACAGGCCTGCATGGTCAGATCTTTATCATACGGCATAGGATGACGAATTGAAGCAACCTTTAATCCTTTCTTTCGTAGAATTTCAAAGATTTTCCTTGAAACTTGTGATTTTCCAGCCCCCGTCCTCACAGCACAGACCGCGATTACTGGTTTTTTTGAGATAAGCATTGTGCTCTTTGGGCCTAACAACATGAAATCCGCGCCCGCAGCGTTTACAATCGCAGATTTTTTCATGACATAGGTATAAGGAACATCGCTGTAAGCGAAGACAATACAGTCAACATCAAATTTTTTAATTAAATCAGTGATTTGTTCTTCTGGGTAAATCGGGATGCCCTTTGGATATTGTTTCCCTGCGAGTGCTGCTGGGTATTTCCTGTCTGCGATATCAGGAATCTGGGTTGCCGTAAACGCAACAACATTGTACGTGGTATTGTTACGAAAGTACACGTTAAAATTATGAAAATCTCGTCCTGCTGCCCCCATGATAATAACTTTTATTTTCTGAACCACAGATATCCCGTCTAGCCAGGAATCGGGTATTGGTTTATATAGATTTTTCTCATATTATCCTAGAAAAACGATTTTTTCCAGTAACTACAAATACTGTGATTTAATTTCATTTATGATTGTGAGGGGTATGAACCGAGAAGCCGTACCATTGATTGTTGGTATCCTTGTTCCTGTGGTAATCGTAGTCTTCATTGTGTTATATATCTCTGGCTATGATGTCACAATATACCTTCGAAAAATCGATATAATCTACTATATAATCGTTCTTCCATTTGGTCTGGGTCTTTTGGCAGCAATCCTGTGGTTCAGGAAACCAAGAGATTAAATCTTATTAACTTTGGTATGGAAATTTAAAGAAAGTTATAAATACGAACAAACTATATCAAAAATTGTTGGATGAGATGCACGAAAAGTAGAGTTGAGATTATTTCTCTATTTACTACTTAGGATTCGGAAACGTGGGAAGATGGGATGCATGCAGTCGGTAGGAGAGCGATAATGGAGGGGTACAATGGAAACAGAAGGGAATCGTAAAAAAGTACTCCTCCATTCTTCACAATTAGACAAGGATGCAGAAATTGAAAAAAAAGTAGATCAAATTTTAGACGCTCACACAGAGGTTCTGGAAAGAAAAAACAAACAGAATGAACAAACAGAGAATATACTTTTAGATAAGAAAAAACGACCTTCACTCTTCTATGTAAATGATAAAAGAAACAATAAGTCTGTAAAAAAGATAAAAATGGACGATGAACAAAAAGACAAACATTATCCTTTTATATTTAAACGAAATGCCAAACAAAGAATAAAAACAGACGAAAAAAATAATCAAAACCAACAAAAAAATCAAAAAAAGAATAAACCTGTTGATGAGGGTGAAAAAGAAAAGAAATCGGCACAGGTCAAAACAAAGAGACACATCGGTTTTAAGAAAAAGAAAGAAAAAATTGATACCACTAAAACTAAACAATCTTCTGCAAAGAAACAAACAAAAACCTCAGAGGAACTTCCTCAATTTGAAGAATCAATCGCACAAGTCAAAGAAGAAGAAGCAGCTTGGTTTGACGAACAAATAAAAATAAGAACAACTACCGGGGATCATTCAAAACCAATAATAAATACCAATACAAAAATAGAAGTTGTTAGCGTAGCTCAAGAGAATAAATCTAACCCCTCTCAAGCCAAAAAAAACGAACCAATCGAACAAAAAACAGAAAAAAACATTCATATCGATGATTCGGATAATGTTATTTCAAACGATAAATCTTCACAAATGGAGTTTTCTACAATACCAATTTTGAATCAACCTAACAAGACCACCAGTGCGAAAGAAATTAAAATCGATGAAATCACCCCTGATGGTCAGATCCAATTTTTAAAAGAGGCAAACCAACTTAAAACCTATACCTTACAACGCATGGGGTATTCAGAAAATGAAATAGAAGAAATTGATTTTTATCCCATTTACGAACCCTTTGCATATGTGGAAATCATCCGCGAAAAAGAATCACTTGATAAACGATATGTGCTCCTTGAAATGCAACTAACGAAGGATGAAGAATACCTTCTTAAATTCATAAAAGAGACGCTGGATGGTTTTATATTTAAAACTGTGGATCTTGAATCAAAGGGTGAAGATAAATATCTCAGTGAAAAAGTCGATTTAATCATTGACGATTATATGCTCAATATTGATTCTCTTACAAAGAAAAAAATATTATATTACCTAGAAAAAGAATCCATTGGCCTGGGAAAACTTGAAATTATCATGAAGGACCCGAATATCGAGGATATTTCTTGTGATGGTTCTGGAGTGTATATTTTTTTATATCATCGCCGATATGGTTCTTTAAAGAGTAACGTACAATTCAACGAGGAAGACGAACTTACTGCTTTTGTCGTAAAACTTGCGCAGAAATGCGGAAAACATATCTCTATTTCAGAACCAATGCTAGATGCGACGATGCCTGATGGGTCTCGTATCCAAATGACGCTAAGTACTGAAGTCACCACAAAGGGATCGACGTTTACTATCAGAAAATTCAGCGAAGATCCGTTTTCACCACCCGATCTCATTGAATTTCATACAATGTCATCTGAAATGGTCTCGTACATGTGGCTGGCGGTCGAAAACGGGATAAATGCACTCATCGCCGGTGGGACTGCTGCCGGAAAAACATCGACGTTAAATGCGCTCTGCTTATTCATTCCCCGGGAATCAAAGATTGTCTCTATCGAAGAAACAAGAGAAATTAATTTGCCA
>DATLAF010000006.1:0-8900 GCA_035527635.1 Thermoplasmatota archaeon
GATGCAACCTGACCGAGGGAGTCACCCATGATGATTGCATCCGCGTGTTCTTTTTTTGCGATTGCTTCTGCATAGCGGAGCATCATCCGTTTGCAGACGACGCAGGTGAATCTGTTCTCAGAACTTGCTTTGTATGCTTGAAGAGTTTTCCCATGAGGAACAAGCATTGCTTGTAGTTCCGAAGGCATCAGTTTCTTGAGGTATTTGGCAAGGGTAATAAATTTGTCTATCTCACGGTCATCGGTGAAAGGTCTATTGTCGGCATGAATCAAAATGATCTCATCTGCATTCTTTGAAAGCAGGTACGTCGCAACTGGGGAATCAATGCCACTGGAGACCAATGCAACAAATTTCATGCAGTCTCCATTTCAATGTAGTCAAGGTATTCTTTTAGTCCGCCAATCGGGGGAAACACGATGATTTCAGGGACTTCATAGGGATGAAGAGAGCGGATTTTCTGTATTGTCTTTTCAACATTACGGTCAACGGTTTTTGCTAGCAGAACACATTCATTGGTTTCCTCAATTTTTCCTTGCCAGCGGTAGATGGATTCAATCCGTGGAATGATATGGACACAGGCGACAAGTTTTTCTTTAACCAGTGAGCGTGCTATAGTTTTTGCTGTGTCGATGGTATCGGTTGTTGAATAAATAATAGAGACCATGGTCGTACCCATAGAGAAGATGATTTTAAGAGTTTGCATCCAGGAGATACGATCTCATTTGAAGGGTTTTTACTCTCTGTATTATTTCTTTGGATGATCCATAGAATAAATGACTTCTGCAGGAGCAATCACTGCACCCGAATCCTGGAATATGTGTAAAATTCCTTTCGAGAACTTGTGCTATCCTACATTCTTCCTTTTGATCATTTTCTTTATACAATATTTCAACGATCTCTGTAAACGGGAGAAGATAATCGATATGCCAATGAACCTTTTTGTCTGTCCTGAGATGCCGCTGGATCCGTTGATCAAGCCCGTTTAACGCAGAACCAACGTACGCATAACTTCCTTTTTTAAAGTGAATCGCTCCGAGTTTTCCTACCTTAATAGAGGTTTCCTCTGGAGGCATCATGATAAGGAGGTAGGTTCCTTTCATCGACAGGATATGTCCATATATTCTTATAAGACAGATTGTGTTTCATCCTCTTATGACACCACATAATCCTCAATTTATTACAGTTGATTCCCTTGATTCTGCGAGAAAAGAAATCCAAAAGATAGGAAGTGATCCGAACAGCATTGACATCATGGCCCCTAAAGCGATTTTTAAGGTGATGAAACTGGAGCAGGTCATGTTGCAGGATGCGATTATCATAAAACAGGATATGCTCTCCCTTGGGGGGGAGGTGGCCATCCCCAGGGATGCTTTTGAGTTGAAAAAAAACCCCGCTGATATTTTGGTGATGGGGACGGTGACACAGCTCCGGGAGTTGGTTGGTAAACTGCAACGTCATTACCCTCGTCTGCAGGGAATTGCTGCTGAACTTGCTGTTGTATTGGAAAAGATCACATAAGAGAACTAGCCCCAAAAAAGACATTAACTCATAGATGATTCTAGGTCGGAGGCCGTATGGAGAACCCTGTGTGTCCCCTTGATTTTCGATATGGGAGAAAAGAAATAAAAGAAGTCTTTGGTGAAACAAGTAAGCTACAATATCTCCTAGATGTTGAAGCTGCACTCGCTCGTGCTCATGCTGTTGTTGGTAATATTTCGAAGAAGGCTGCGGATGAGATTTCAAAGAAGGCCTCTGTAAAATTCGTCACGGTAAAACGAGTCAATGAAATCGAGAAAGAAACCAGGCATGACATCATGGCAGTCACCAAGGCTTTAAGTGAGGCCTGTAGTGGCGAGGCAGGAAAATATATTCATCTCGGTGCAACCAGCTATGATATTGTCGATACCGCAAATGCATTGCAATTCGCAGCAGCAACAGACCTGATTAAGGCACAGGTGAGGGAGCTGCGGGTTACTCTAGTCAGTCTTGCGAAGGAATATAAAAACACGATCATGGCAGGACGGACGCATGGTCAGTATTCCATTCCGATTACCTTTGGGTTGAAAATGGCGGTGTACGCGATGGAGGTCGACCGTCATATGGAACGGCTCCATGAGTGTAAATCACGGTTGTTGGTCGGGAAGATGTCTGGCGCGGTCGGCTCTGGTGCGGCGATGGGGAAACATGCATTGAAAATCCAGGAACTTGTGATGGCTAATCTGAAACTTGGAACCGAGGATGCGGCAACGCAGATTGTGGGACGTGACCGCTATATCGAACTATTGTCGGTGTTAGCGAATATGGCAAGTAGTATGGAGAAGTTTGCTACGGAGATCCGGAACCTGCAACGCAGTGAGATTGGGGAGGTCTCGGAGGCGTTCGAAGCAAAAAAACAGGTTGGTTCATCAACGATGCCGCAGAAACGAAACCCGATCCTCTGCGAACAAGTTTGTGGGTTAGCTCGTGTTATACGTAGCTTCATTATCCCTGCCTATGAGAACGCTATCCAATGGCATGAGCGAGACCTCTGTAATTCCTCTTCAGAACGATTCATCCTTCCTCATTCATTGATTATGACGGATTGGATTGTGTTTCAGATGAATAAGGTGTTTCGGAACCTGCAGGTGTACCCTGAGCGGATGCGGGAGAATCTGGAGAATTCAAAAGGGTTGCCTATGGCTGAGGCAGTCATGACGAAACTTGTGCAGAAAGGAATGGGGCGGGGTGACGCTCATGAGCTCGTGAGAACCTGTTCTTTGAAGGCAGTCAGTGACCATAAACAACTTCTCTCCGTGTTACTTGAAAATCCAAAGGTTGCTACACTGCTTAAGAAGAAAGAACTTGAAGAGGTTATGAACCCGCGGAACTATCTTGGTGTCTCTGATAAAATCGTTGATCATGTGGTAAAGAAACTGACGCGATAGAAAAAAGGGTGTTGAACAATGGAAAAACTTGAAAGACTGATCGCAAACACAGAAGAAGTCGTCACTGTTGAAGAACTGAAAACGGTGTTGAATAAACCGAACCCAAAAGCATACATCGGGTTTGAACCCTCAGGGGTTGTGCATCTTGGATGGAAGATTTGTACCAATAAGATAAAGGATTTCCTCTCCTGTGGTTTTGATTTTACGGTGCTGCTTGCTGATTGGCATGCCTATATCAACGATAAACTCGGCGGGGATATCGAAAAGATTCAACTCTGCGGGAAATATATGGTGGATTGCTTTGCTGCGATGGGAGTTGATACAAGTAAGGTCCGGTTTGTATACGCAAGTGATTATGTCAACGATGCTAAATACTGGGAGCTGGTGTTAAAGACAGCGAAAGCATCGTCGGTTGCTCGGGTGAAACGTGCGATGGACATCATGGGGCGAGGAGAGGAGGAAGCAGAAAAAGACCTTTCAAAACTGTTTTACCCAGCGATGCAGGTTTCAGATATCTTTTATCTTCAGTTGGATGTCGCGTACGGTGGGACAGACCAGCGTCACGCCCATATGCTTGCACGAGATGTGGCAAAAAAAATAGGACGGATAGCACCGGTTGCGATTCATACACCACTGCTCACGGGGTTACAGGCAGGTGGCCGGATGAACCCAATCGAGGCGAAAATGAGTAAAAGCAAACCAGACTCCATGATCTCGATTCATGACACCGCTGATGAAGTGAAAAAGAAATTAAGCAAGGCGTACTGCCCTGAGAAGCAACTCGAGGGAAACCCGGTACTTGAGATTTGTAAGTTCGTGATATTCCCTGACCTTGACGGGAAGCCTTTTTTGATTGAACGACCTGAGAAGTTCGGGGGAAATCTAGAGTTTTCGACGTACGTAGACTTAGAACAAGCCTTTCTTGCAGGACTTCATCCCCTGGATTTGAAGAACGCGACCGCGCATCATATTAATACAATCCTTGAACCGGTTCATGCGTTCTTTAAGGAACACCCTGAGAATCTTCAGAAAATGAAAGCAGCAGGAATTCTTCAATAACGCTGTTTCTAATTCAGATGAAAAAAAACGAGAGAAGGGAGTACTTATTTCCCTTCGTTACATGGTTCGTAGGTGTTTAATGCCGGGTCACCAAAGAGGATGTATTCCTGGAAGCTGACGTATTTTGATTCCATCATGGCACTCAGGCCTTTCGAGGCGGTGCTCTTGTATAAATCAGCATTGTTGCTCTTTGCAAGTTCTAAGTCTAAAAATGTGTTTCCTGTGTAAATATTAAGTGGGGGTGACCACCAGAGCTGCCAGTCTGCATCCGCAGATAAATAATTATTTCTGGCGTTTCTTAACGCTAATCCTACGCTACTGTTGAATTTTTTCATATCTGAACAGAGATCCTCATAGATCTTCTCTCCAAAGTGTGCATCAGGGAAGATTCCTCTTTTCCACTGGCCTTTTGCTTTAAAGTATTTGAGATAGGTTTGGATTGGAAAATCGTATTTTGTTTTCTTTGGCTCAAGATAACCACCACCGATATTTGACCCAGTAGGTGATGCAATAAGAGATGCTACTCCCGCATGTAATAATGATTGACCGATATTCGTACGTGCGTACATTCCATCGAGTTTTCCGCAGATACAGCTTTCCAACCACATAAATGATGGCCCAAGATTCATGTTTGACACTGTTCTTGTGTTATATTCACCTGCAGAGCTTAAATCCCCTCCAGGTCCTATGAAACCACCAGCAATCGGTATAACTGTTTGAATAAACAATCTTTTAACGAGTGGACCACCAAGTCCTGATGCTACGATATCATTTCCACCAACACCAAAGAGAAATTGATTCCCATGGCCATTGACAAACAAAAAGTTGCTGGACTCAAAGATATCTCCGCCTTTTACGCTGCCTTCCCCAGCCAGTCTACGTACTTGCCATTTCTCAAAGAAAAGCTTGTTTAAGATGTTACTACTTTTAATTTCGGATAACGTTTGTTCGCTTAGCCCCTTTTCCATACCTTCCTCATATAAAGCCCCCTGCAAGTTGAAACCTAATGGTTCCACCACGTCATATGCAGCTCGCTTATAGGTCATTTCAGCGTAGCCTGTGAAGGCTTTCATAGGTTCTCCACGTTTAATCATTTGAAATAAGTCACCAAAGATGATGTACCTGACTAACGGTTTTTGGAAATCCTGCCCGCCCCCGACTATAAGGCCATAGTTATCTTTCCATGTATTTAGGTTGCTCGTAAGGTCATGATAGAACACGCTTTTGAGTATCAATGCATCTGCGTCCTGAGCATCCCAACCGGTGATACGTCCTACAATGTTTTCAATGAAGGGATATTTATTCTCATTGTCACTATAGACATCGTTTGCTAAATTAGACCAGTCATATGGTATGGGGTCGATATTACCATACAGAACATCACTGGGTGTTCCGCCACCATTATAGTACGTGGTATCATCAACACCATCTCCATCAACATCCCCGATAGGTTCAACATGATTTTGATAGAAGTAGTTGGGAAGAACAGTCGCATCACCAACTAAAGCGATATACACAGGATTAGTTTTATAATAGTCTCGTAATGTTTTGATATCTCGATCATCGTTTATGGGGATATCTGCTAGGTGCGCCAGTAAGGCATTCAACGGGTCATGTATCTTATCGAAAAAATGTTTGTTTGATATCGGTACCAGATTTGGATTTTTTCCACCCACGTAGAGACCAGGGCAGGTTTCTCCAGTATCAGTAATTTTATCATCATCAGCAGTGAACGCAAAATCAGGTGTACCAAAAATAATTCCCTTATGGTACGCGGTCAAATAAGGTGCAACAGAGGATAGACATTTCATCATTGGATAGACAGGGTCTTCGAGTTTTTCAACCACAACTCTAGCGGATACTTCCCCTTCTTTTTTTACTAACCAGTTACCGGAAGCAACAATGGTATACTCAACACCACCTCGTCCATATACGACTGAGTCAGAATAAAGAACATCTTTGATGATATTACCACTTGCGTCCCTTTCGGCGATACCACCTGCATTTGTACCCCCGGGATTCACTTCGAATTTTTGTAAACCGGCTGGTATCCCCTCTAAATTAGGACCCATCATAAATGATACTCTATCCCCCATATCGTCACAATTTTCAGCATCATGGTTAATGCCCTCAAATTTGATCAATGCATACTTATAATCCTTAGGGATGGTGAAACTCCAGGTGACCGACCCTTTCCCCGATAGCAGCCCAAGAGCAGTACTTACCAGCTGGCTCATGGAACCTGATTTTATTTTTGTCGGTCCAAAGGTAAACTCCTGACTATCTAACACCATAGGTGGCCAAGCATCCACTGGATTTGTGAGAGTAATATAGTCAACGTTCTGATTCAGTTTATTTTCAACAACGATAATCGATGCATTCAAAACCTCATCAACTGAATTAAACCTTAACACATAGCCGAAACCCTTGATATTTTCACCACAGACAATGGTTTTTTCCACGCCAAGGTCGTTAAGAACGCTGATCACATCAGAACCCATTTCTTTGGTAACAATCACGGGAATCCTCAGATATGAAGCGATAGGGGTAGCCAGTACCCCTAAATCATATCCAGGCTCATCGTATTCGATAATTAAGGCTGCTTCGCTACTGCTCCAGTAGGTTTTTGCAATTCTTAAAGAAGCGTTTTCGGCAGATTCATCATCCTTAATTGTTTCACTAGTGAAACCGTGATCTAACTGATCTTGCAGCCTTGTAACTGCTGTTGAGGGATTATCAAAATTCATAACGTACAGGGGTATAATCGATTGTTCTCCGTTCTCATCATAATTCACTGACAATGGTGTCGCTATAAGTGGATAAAATGGACAACTATCAGAAACAGTAATAGAGCCAGGCATATCTTTTAAGTTGCCCGTGACATCAATAAATTCGTTTGCGTTCACAGGCTGCGATTCTGCGGTATTTGGAACCCAATAATACACACCGATTGAGGCAAAAATAAGTGTAGCTACGCCCAATACTACAATTATTTTATCATTTTTCATCATTTTTTAATCCCCCGTTTAGTATAATAATATCTTTCTCCGTATATTTGGAGCTTTCTATATAATATTTTCTATTATATATATGATAGGGGTTTTGCATATATAACTTTTTGTGAATGAATATGTTTAAGAAGGAGACGATTATTACCACCAACAAAAGGAGAAAAAACAGAATGTCAGGTGAAGAATTATCTCCTCAACTGCAGGATCAAATCAACAGATTACAACAGGCACGAGCACAACTTCAGATGATTTCACAACAACGACAACAGGTGGACCTTCAAATTAAAGAAACCGAAGAGGCATTAAAGGAAATCGAAGCAGTCACTGAAAAAACACCGATTTACAAAAGCATTGGTGCCTTACTTATTAAAACAAAAGGAAAAAGTGATATTAAAAAGGAATTAACTGCCACTAAAGAGTCTCTAGAATTGCGAAAAACCACTTTGGAAAAGCAAGAGGGGCGTAGCAGAGAAAAACTCACTGAGCTGCAGAGTAAAGTTGAAAGTTCTTTAAAGTTAGCGAGTGGGGCAGGAAACCTAAATGGTTAAAAAACATTTTTTCTCTGCACATAATGATTTGAAAACAGGGTTTTTCTGTAGATTTTCTCTCATCGTCGGCTGCATCATTTTCATCATTTATTTAGTAGAAACACTACTGCATCCTTTTGGATTCAATGATGATACCATTGGTGCTCTGCTTGCATTTGCAATCCTCTTTTTAGGTCTTGGTTTAATCTTGTATTTCTTTTCGTGTCAATTTGCAAAGCTTTCAAAAATAGCACAAGAAGTCGAAAATGATGCGTCTCTAATGGATAAAGAAGAAACCAAGGAACAATAGTGGTTCATTTTCCGAAACGCCGTTTTCTTTGCTGATAGATCCGTATCGCCTGTAGGAAGTCGCGTCTTTGGAGTGCAGGCCAGTATACATCACAGAAATAGAGTTCTGAATACGCCAGTTGCCATAATAAGAAGTTCGATATACGCTCCTCTCCAGAGGTTCGAAGGATGAGATCAGGGTCGGGTAAACCACGGGTATACAAATAAGAGGAAACGGTCTTTTGAGAAATATCTTTGACTTTCAGTTTTCCTTTTTCAATGTCGCTTCCCATATGTTGAATTGCTTGGATGATCTCCTCTCGACCGCCATAAGCAAGCGCGATGTTCAAATGATATGTTTTATACGATCGAGTCATCTGCATAATAGATTGTGCTGATTGTTGAATGTCTTTTGGTAACGACTCAAGGCGACCAAGAACCCGTATCCGCACTTTGTTTTTATGAATCCGGGAGTCTTCCTTTGCCTGATCCAATTCTTGCTTTAACAATAGCATCAATGTTTTGACTTCCTGTTCGCTTCGTTTAAAATTCTCAGTGGAAAATGCAAAAACCGTGAGAACACGTATCTTAAGATCAAAACACCAATCCAGAACCTCTTCAATTTTTTCTTTCCCAAATATATGCCCCGCTTCCCACGAGAACCCAAGTTCCTCGGCAAACCTGCGGTTTCCATCCATGATTATCGCAATATGTTTCGGGAGGGGATGTTGTTTTATCTCCTCAAAGAGTTTATCATCACGAAACTCATTGACTTTCATTGAAAATAAACGGTAGAACGAAGAACGGTAGAACGCTGCTAGTATCCTTTTTCCGGTTGGGCTACGTATAACATATTTCTCCCATTCATCGATTTTTTTATCGGCTAAGGCTCTCAGTGATGGTTTTTGAGAACTGATGATGTTCCCTCCAGAGAGTTCAATACTGATGCCATTATATAGATTTAGTGATGATGCTCCTCTGAATATAAAAATTTAATACAAAAGGAGGCTTTGGTTCATAATTCACCTCTTGTGACCGCCAGTCGTATTGTTCTATGGATCAATTGTCGTATGTTGTATCCTATGTTTTTG
>DATLAF010000007.1:0-2844 GCA_035527635.1 Thermoplasmatota archaeon
CAAGGAGAAATCATCAACCAAAGACCCTATGATCTCTGGACAGATATGGATCAACTGTTTGATCAATTCCGAACCAATTTCAATGATCTCTTCTGGAGACCAAACAGCAGTCTGTTCAACACCTTCGATGACGACCGCACACCAATGATGGATGTTGCCGACCTCGGAAGCACATATGAAATGAAAGTTGAAATACCAGGGATTCCAAAAGAAAAAATAAACATCGACGTCTCACCAACCCACATAGAAATTTCTGCAAAACACGAAACAGAAGAAGATGAGAAAAACAAGAACTGGCTTCGAAGAGAACGCAGCAGTATGAGCTTTTACCGCAGCGTTGAATTTCCCGATAAAATAAAAACCGACACCGTCGAAGCAGAGTTTAAAGATGGCATCTTGAAACTATCCCTACCAAAACAAGAACCAAAACCAGAATTGAAATCAACCAAGGTAAAAATTAAGTAAAAATTTTCTTTCTCTTATTTTTTTATTCTTAAAACTCGATACGTCTACTAAAAAAAATTTTAGAATTCGTAGATTTTTATTATCTTCGTTATTTTATCATTTTGTAAACATGTCTCGATACTTCTTAATACATGGAATGATAAATAGTATAGCAAGGGAGGCTCTTGAACTTGCTATACTCTACAAACTACTCTAGCTTTTCTTCTTTCAAAAGGAAAAAAATAGGATGTACGTCATGCTTCGTTGTTGTTGTACTATCGAATCTGTTTCGGTACAAAAAGGAAGAAGGGAACAGACAGGTAAAGACTAAGACCATTAACACAACCGCAGAACTAACCAGAGCAACATTTTCAGATCCCGGGTCAAAAATAAAAGGAGAGGGAGAGTAATCATGAACCGGCAACAACTCGCCTACTTTAGAGTCGTTGCCCTTATCATGGCTGGATTAGTAGCCACACTTACCATCGGGAATCTTTTTACTATTGCCACAAAAGGCATTTCTGTTACACTCCCTACAGAAGAAGAACTTCATTGGTCGATAGACCCACTGCAAAAAGAAGTCTTGTTTCGCACGTCGTTCTCTGTAAAAAACCAAGGTGTCTATGACATTAGTGATATCGATATCTCCGCTCATTTAGTAAAAGATGATATGACCCCTTTGTTCTCATTTAACAAACAGGACATGACGGTTTTACGAGGCAGCAATACAACCTTTGATTTGCTTATTCCCCTTAGTCTTGATACAATTTCATTTTTTGATTGGTTCAGTCTTATGTATAAAAATACCACGCTTCAACTATTGCTGGATATCAACGCAGTCTATATGTTTGGTCTGATTGAATTCACGGCAAACGAAGCAATTGATGTCCCATGGTCTCCACCCCTTTTAGGTCTTTCTAACAACAATTCGACGGTCCAGGATGGGATTCACAGTATCTCTACTCTTTTAGACATCGCATCGGGTAAATCAATCTTTTCACTGCCTGATATTATCTCATTGTTTTCTTCACGACAGATTTCCTATACAGCTGAGAACGGGTTTTCGTTTTCCTTTCAGATCTCCAATTATTCAGAGACAGTAAAAAACTTCACCTGTCATATTATCGTGCCTATATTCGTAATCAATGGTTCATTAGCATTCACACTATCCATTCTTGCGGGTATTGATGAAAGTGGTGTTGTATTACGAATACAGGAGGTTGGGGTAGAGTATGTCATCTAAGAAGCGACACATCTCACTAAAGACATTATTAACTTTAGTATTTTACCTCATCATCCCCCTCTGTTCCCTTCTTCTTATTCTACAGGTGTACCCCGAGCTTCCTAAAGATCGGTTTTACATGCGCATTTATTGGGTTCTTCTTACTGCCACAGTCATTGTCATTCTTGCTCAGCTTAGTACACGTTATCAAAAAGGTGATACGAGACGATTTCTGCTGAATATCGGATTTACTGTAGCAACCATGATCTGGATGTTTGGTTTGTTAGGCGGCGGGGTAGTGATTCCAATGCAATGGAACGAGTATGATTTTTCTTTACATATGCAAAATTACATCGTACTTATCGTCTGTGTCGCTGCGTTGAACATGATGTATTACACACTTGAGTGGAAGGTGTACCGCAAAGACAAGACTTTTTTTCCCTTCCAAAAAGAAACAAAAACTAGTACTATTATCAAATAGACAGGAAAATTTATTGTTGAATATAGCTCAATAAAGAATGGGGGAATTTTAAAATGATATAACCAGTTCAGTTAATAGATATATAAAAATATATATTTTAGAGTTTTTGTGCAAACTCATCTAGCTTCGCGTTCCAGTTCCCCATAAGCCCGTTTCCGCTTTGCGTATCTTTTCCAACTTGAAAGTCCACTTCCGCTATCTTTACCATATTCTTCTTCGACAGCAGATTCTCCATCTCGCCTAGGCGATTCTTCTTCATTGCATGGGTGTTCATAATACCATATTTTTTTTCGTCCATCCCGGAAAGTCTCTTCATGAACGACCTCATATTCATCTGGAGGTTGAATGCTTCCGCTGGAGCGGAGAATACGTATACATCTGCATTAGGCATCGCAGCGGGATTTGCTTCATCGGTGATAAAAACCTGTGTTTCTGCACCTTTCTTTTTCAGGGTTACTGCGAGAGAATCAATCAGTTTTCTGCCATTCCCATATCGTGACCAATACACCAGGACATATTTCATGAGCTCACCAAAAGGAGATTTAGAAATGTATATAAAAAGATGGCATGATAATTCTTGATTACATCGTGTTGCATATCCAGATTGAGATGATGCAACATGAAAAACATAAGATATTTTATCGGACTGGATGTCCATAAAAAAAGTACCATATACGTAGTACGAGACAAAATAGGC
>DATLAF010000008.1:0-13829 GCA_035527635.1 Thermoplasmatota archaeon
CTAGCCTAGCTGAGCTACAAGCCCCCTAGAAAGAAAGTATATGGAGTAACATTCGCTAATATTTAGGCTTAACGATGGTACAGAAACCCAGTTTGAACAATGACGTATTTTCTAAAAGGGATAACTCTTGACCGGATAAAACATCTACTCATCAATTACCTTATATCTCTTGTCAGGTTGCACATGGGAGATGACCAGCGGTGCAGGTTTTCCTTTTTGAGAGGGGATCTCCTGTACTTCTTTGACGTTAATCTGAACATCATGACCTGCTTTTTTCTGATGAATCTCTTTTATTTTTTCAAAGATAACATCAAGCGAGGGACCAACATTACGCAAATCATCATCGATGATGACAAGAATGTCTATTTCATCAAGTTTTTTCTGAACAATCTGAAATTGTTTTACCTTCCTGGTTTTCAGTTCGTTAAGGATGCTATAGAGGCTTGCAAAGGATGCTGCGGGAAACAATCTCCCATCTGGCAACACCACGCTATCGCTTCTTCTTCCTTCCACGCCACCTTTTAGCACTGGGGTATGTAGACCACATGCACACTCTTCATCATCGGAGAGTACCACCCAATCATCCATCCCTGTGTATCGTACAATTGGTGTCGCCTTCCCAAAGAGTCGTGTCACCACAATATGGCCTCGTTTTCCCTTTTGAACAAGCTCCCGGTCCTCGTTTATCGCCTCCACATGAAAATAATCATAATTGATATGCCAGGTCCCTTCCCGGCATTCAAATGCTATGGGAGCCCCAATGGTCTCAACCGATTCGTAAATATTATACATTTTACATTTGAAGATATCCTCGACATAGCTCCTTGTGTAGGGTTCAAGAACTGAGCCGCCAACAAGAAAGGCTTTAGGGTTGATATGTTCTCCATACCCTTTTTGTTTATAAAACGCTAGTTGAAAAACCGTTGCGGGGTAAGAATAAATAACATCGGGTTTGAATCGATCTAATTGTGCAATAATTTCCTTCATTGGAAGAAACGCGTTTAAGCTAATACGATTATTTTTACTAACGGCAAAAGATGATTTAGAGTAAAAGAGGTTTTCGGCGGTTGAATCAGCCATATTCGGATTAAAATTCCCGATGTTAGCTAAGTGAGATTTCCTCCAGTTTAATCCTAGCTCATCGTAGGTTCGTAATGACGCCCCAATCCCACCAGCAAACACAGAAAAATCAATGTAAATCGATACTTGTTTACCTGTTGAACCAGAAGTTGAAACAATTCTAACATCCCGTTTATTATACTTGTTTGGCAGGATTTCATTTGGAAAATGTTCGACAAGGTCTTGTTTTGAGGTAAAAGGGATTTTTGTCACATCTTGTATTCCGTAAATGTCCTGAGGTTGAAGATTACTTGCAGTATATTTTTGATGATACAGGGGAACGGTATCAGCATATCGAAGCGTCCTTCGGAGTGCTTTATCTCGATAGTTTTTGATTTTTTCAGGAGAATATGCTCGCAATCTTCCTACGTCACAAAGAAAATTTTTTAAAAAAGGGATTCCGGAGACAGGGTTGAGAAACGGGTTCATGTTCTTATCTGCGGTCATACAAATATTAATTAATATATTTTATTATTGCGGGAGGCGGCGTAAACCGTGAAATACACACTGACATGTCTGAAGTGCGGGAAGAGTTATTCTGCAGATCATTACATCTGTTCTTGTGAAAATAAATGTAACGCGCTGTTAAAAACAGTCTATGAACAAAAAAACCTTACCATCGATGAATCCTACCAGGGAATCTGGCGTTATCATGAGTGGCTTCCTATCCAAAAAATAGACCCACGACTGATTGATCACGGGAGTTATTTCCATACCTATAAAAGTACAAAACTCGCTGACCATCTTGGGCTTCAAAACCTCATCATCTGCTTAAATGCATACCCGCAGTGTCATACCGGGTCGTTTAAAGACCTTGAAGCAGAAGTGACCTTCCAACGGGTCATGAGCACATTTGACTCAGGCAAACCCCTGGTGATGTCCTCCGATGGAAATAACGCGATTTCCTTTGTATATTATTCCAATCTACTCCGATACCCGATTTTTTTATTTGCCACAGAGGATGCACGGGTGAGACGTATTTGGTCCTTTTCCAAAACCAACCCCTATACCCGTCTCTTTCCTATTTATGGTGATTACTACGATGCAATCAACCTTGCCAATCAATTTTCTCATGTCGAAGGGTATCTCTCTGAAGGAGGGTACCGGAATGTCGCTCGTCGTGATAGCGTTGGAACAATGGTGCTAGATGCGACCCGGTTGCTTGGTCAGATCCCTGATCATTACTTTCAGGCACTGGGTTCAGGTCCGGGAGCCATTGCAGCCTACGAAGCAGCAGAGCGGCTTATCCTTGATGGACGATTTGGAAAAAAATTACCAAAAATTCACGGTGCTCAAAATTATCCTTATGTTCCGATGGTCGAAGCATGGCAAAATTATTCTCGAACGATTGATGAACGATTTCAAAATGAATCAGCAAAACAAATCATCGACCAAACCGTAGCCCATGTGCTGACCAACCGCTTTCCTGCGTATTCGTTGATCGGTGGCATGTATGATGTGCTACAAGAAACCAAAGGAGAGATGTACAGCGTTACCAACGAAGAAATCGGAAAAGCACAAACGTTATTTGAAAAACTAGAAGGCATCAGTGTCGTACCTGAAGCAGGAGTCACCATCGCGTCATTACAACAAGCGATACAGAAGGAAACAATCTCACCACAAGATTACATTGTGATGAATATAACTGGTGGTGGGAGAAAAGATATTAAAAGAAGACGGATGCATGTAGAACCATACAAGTTCCAGGCAAAAAAACTCCAGATAAGTCAAAAGACACTGGAAGAAAAAATACAACATTCGAAGGAATTAATCCAAGAAGCGATTCAAACGTATGGAAAGAGAGTCGCTGTTGCTTGCAGCTGGGGAAAAGACAGCATGGTCTTGCTTCATCTTGCAAGAAGCATCGATCCGGATGTTCCGATCTTTTCGATTTTAACAATGCATAAACCAAAGGAGACCTTTGACTTTGTCATAAAGGTCGTACACCAATATGATCTCAAACCAAAGATTTTCATGGTCGGAGATATCGTACCGGAGGTATTGAAGAAAAACAACATTGACGTTACCTTATTGCCGATGGAACAGTATTGCTTACAAGCAGAAAAAATAAAAAAAGAAACAGGACATGAAATCTACTATGAGGACCCTGATCTCTGCTGTAAGTTATTAAAAGTTGTTCCAGTCCGTTATGCGTATACCACTCTCGGGCTACAGGCGTGGTTCAGTGGCCTACGGAACACGGAGGGGTTTACGAGAAGATATGTCGCTGAAGTAGAAAAAATAAGTGAAAACGAAACAAAAATCAACCCTCTTCTTGCGTGGACTGAAGAGGAAATATGGAAATACATTAAAACCAATAAATTACTTGCGCATCCATGGTATAAGAAAAAATATCCCGATGGCAAAAAAATCAGGTCCCTTGGCTGTAGTCCTTGCACGGTGCCTATTTTCGATCATGAAAGCGAACGAGATGGTCGATGGAGAAAAACCCTTAAAAAAGGTGGGGAATGTGGGATTCATACCCGATCAGCTGGTGAGAGGTTATGAAGATAGCCAAAGGTTGTTGGTCCTGGGTCGCACCTCCCTTACTGCTCAGTTTACTTCTGTTAGCACTCTGTTGGTTTTCACTCTGGTTCGTCTCACTATTTATCCCTGTTTTTTGTGTACTAGTATTTTTCCTTATTTTTTTCCGTGACCCAGAACGAGCAATCGGAGACGGAATCATTGCTCCCGCAGATGGAAAAATCAGAGATATCAGACAAGAGAAAGACCAGTATTTCATCTCGACCTTCATGGAGGTCAACAATGTCCATGTGAACAGAATGCCTCTAGACGGACGCATCAGTAAAATGACACATTTTCCAGGATATCATCTAAGAGCCTGGAAAAAAGAATCTGATCTGAACGAACGGGTCATCATTACAGTTGAAACAGCAATCGGGCAGGTAACGGTTGTTCAACTGGCAGGACTGATCGCTAGACGTGTGTACCCGTACATCAAAGAGGGGGATGTCTTGAAAAAAGGAGATAGAATAGGCATTATCAGACTCGGCTCACGCGTTGATGTATATCTACCTGCAGAAAAGATAAAATCGATTCCTGTGAAAATCGGAGATCCTATAAAAGCAGGCCAAGATACCATCGCCTTTTTGAAATAGAAAAAAAATTATTCTGGTTTTTTTGTTTTTTTTGCTTTTTTCGTACTTTTCCGTTTCGGTTTTGTCTTGGGTTTGTCTTCTTTTTCGGTTATTTGAACCGATGCTATCGGTTCCTCTTCAGGAGCCGTTTCTAAAGCTCCCTCTGCTGCGGGTGCAGATGGTTCCTGTTTTGAGAGATATTTCGCATCAATCCGCTCAGTAACATAGACGTCTTTCCCAGCTCGGAATATCTGTACACCATCGTCTCTTGCGGCTTTCCCATCGATACGTAAAATCAAGGGGACCTCAGTTCGTACTTTTCCTGCCTCAATTGCTTTTTCGATACTGCCGCTGAGATGAACATTTTTCCGATCAATAGGATTTAATCCACCTTCAAGAATGATATCGATTTCTTCTTCAGTCACCGGGTAGTAAAACTCATCAATCTCCGCTGGTGGTAAATCATCAAGGCGGATGTCAATGGTATGACCATAGGTCGCTCGGATCATACCGCCGTCAATCTGATACCTCCCCTTGGGGTCGGTTAGTGCAATCGCCTCAATATGATGTTCCCGAAGCCATTGGAATCCTGATCTGCTGACACCTACTGCTTCGACGAACTCAGAAATATCAACCCAACCATGACCGTCGACCATTATCCCAAGTTTCTCTGGAAAATGGCGAAGAACTCCAGCCATAATACGACCGAGGGAATCAAGTTCACGATCACTCATGAGGAATTTCCCTTTCGTCTTGCAAACCGGGCAAATTTCCCCGCGATAATACCCGTGTTCGTCACATTTACCTAGCATAGTTACCAGTTCCGTAATAGTATAAGATGTATAAGTTTTTGTATTCCTTGTTCTATTACCCTGTTGGTGGACCAGTGGAACAAGAAGAGATGAAAAAACAAGCTGCGGAGAAAGCAGTCCAATATATAGAAAACGGGATGGTTGTCGGCCTTGGGACAGGCTCCACTGTTGAATTCGCAATAAAAAAACTTGGAGAGATGGTAAAAGGTGGCCTGAAAATCGAAGGAGTCCCCACCTCATTAAGAACCAAGAGACTAGCGACAGAATTAAAAATCCCATTGATAGAACTTGATGATCGAACAGAAATTGATGTCACCATTGACGGCGCTGACGAAGTTGATTCAAACCTGAATTTAATTAAAGGCGGTGGTGGTGCATTAACAAGGGAGAAGATTATTGCGTACCATACAAAAAAGGTCATTATCATTGTTGATGAAACAAAAATAGTAAAAGGTCTTGGATGCGACTCAGTCCTCCCTGTTGAAGTCACAAGATTCGGCTGGCTTGCCACCAGGAAAGTGCTCGAAGGACTAGGATGTACTACGGAATTACGTAAAATCATGGATGAAGCATTTATTACGGATAATCAGAATTACATTATTGATTGTGATTTTGGGAAGATTGCGGATCCCGAAGCATTAGAAAAGGAGATTAATAATATCCCTGGTGTCCTGGAAAATGGGCTGTTTATCGGTCTAGCTGATGAGGTTATTGTGGGAAGTAAACAAGGGATGATGACGTTAGAACGACAAGACATCGTTCAATAATCCTAGTTTTATTCGTAAAAGGTGGTTCAAACGAATGTTTTTCTCAGAGATGACCACAAAAGATGCGTTAAAATCGACAAAACAAAAGATAACCGGGTATCAGACAGAGTTTTTAGAACGGATGAATGCGATCGAGGTTGATGCACATTGGTTTCGCCGCGTGTTTCATACGTTCGCTGCCTCATTCCTAATCTACTATCTTCTTCCGGATGAAGGATGGCTCTTTGCATTGAAACAGTGTACAATAATCGGCATTCTTCTAGTTCTAATCGTTATAGAGTTTTACCGTATCCGGGGACATATTAAGAAAATACGCTTTTTTGGGCTTCGTGGATATGAACAGCGCAGGCCAGCAGGTTATTTGTTCTTTGGTACTGGAACCGTGTTGTTGTTCTTGTTTTTCCCTCAGCAGATAGTGATCCCTTGTCTGTTATGCGCAGCGTTTATAGATCCTCTTATGGGTGAAATACGTTTCCATTATGGGAAATACAATGCGATACTCGCAGGGTTTGTAGCTTCATTATTTTTCTTTTCCATTACTTGGTATCGTGCAGAATGGTGGGTTATAGTAATCATTGCAGTAGTGGGTGGAACAGTCGTTACCTTAAGCGAAGCAAAGAAACTCCCTTATATTGATGATGATTTTTTAATTCAGATACTGCCAGCTGTCCTGCTGCTTGTCATATGGCAGGTGTTCGCAGGAATAGGAATTGATATTCTTCCAGCAACAATGATTCTTCCACTCTAAAAGAGGATGAATGATGAAAAAGCAACAACACCAAACGATGTACGCGTTATTACTTCGCTTCGAATTGTGGTTTGCCCCGTTATTAATCATCGTTCCACTTGTTGTTTCATTCTTCTTCATCCAGGATTGGTATGTCAGAGGAGCGATACGGGGAATCTCACAATACGATGGAGAACTAATTCTTGGGTTAGTGATTCTCTTTGGAAATCTCCTTTGTGACATTCTTTTTATGAAATCTCTTAAGTCATTGAAGAGAGAAAAAATAATTAATGGAAATAAAACGGAATAACAAGGATTTATCTAAAGAATTTTTTATACGAAAATATAAAAAGAATAATTTTATTTCTTAGAAGGATGCGAACGCTTCTTGCGAATATGGGTTTTGTTCTTCAAATTTCTGGTATTTTTATTGTCCTTCCGATCATTTTATCGTTTATTAACAATGAAACATCAGCTACTATTGCATTGTTTATCGCAGCGATGATTTTCTTAACATTAGGGTTTTCACTTAATGCCTTCTGTGAACGCCGAGAATTAAGTTATAAACGTTCCTGTGGCCTGATTGTACTGATATTTATTCTATTAACCCTGATTGGTGCTATCCCGTACATGTATCTCAACATATCAAACAGCGGTATCATCCAAAACATATCTGATAGTATTTTTGAATCAGCGTCAGGATTCACCACCACAGGATTTTCAGTTATACCAAATATATCTGCCGTACCAGAATCTATTTTATTTTATCGAGGATTGACCCAGTTCATTGGTGGGATTGGTATCGTTTTAGTGCTTCTTGCGTTCTTTTATCCTGAGGCAAAATTACAGGATTTTGCAAGAGGCATGGGATTTTCCAAAGATCAAAAAATCAAAAAAACCTTCCTCTTGATTATTTTGATTTATAGTGCCTATACTATCATAATGGTTATTATGAGTTATCTCCTTGGGTACCACGATATTGTAAAAGGAATCGCGTTCGTCTTCTCAGCGATTAGTACGGGAGGATTCGCTCCAGTAGGAGATATCACAAGTATAGCGACTCAATTTCCTATGAACGCTATACTTATTATATGTATGGTACTTGGCGCCTCTAACTTTTTTATCATAGCCGGGTTGTTTAAAAGAAGATTTAAAGAATTTTTCTCATCAGAGACATCGGTATTTCTTGTAATGGCGATCTTAGCCATTAGCATTGCGGTCATTTTTTTCGGACTTTCTACAGACATAGCGGTGTTTCATATCGTGAGTGCGATGACAAACTCAGGGTTTAGTTATGTTTCTGTCGCTGAGTTTACCGATGGGTTAAAATTCTTTTTGGTTTTCCTCATGCTTGTTGGTGGTGCGAGTTTTTCGACAGCGGGAGGAATTAAAATATTTCGATTTGTCCTTATGATAAAAACGGTACGAAAAGCGGTGTATGAAAGCATCACCGAACGTGAATACAAAGTGAAGCTCTTTGGGAAAGAATATACTGATGCGGGAATCATCCAAGCAGCAATAGTTGTTCTTTTGATGATTTCTTTGGTCTTTTTTTCTGCGTTCATTGTCAGCTCGTATGGGTTCCAACCGGTTGATTCTCTTTTCGAAACAACCTCGGCTGTCGCCACAACAGGCTTAAGCACCGGGATTATCAGCCCATCTCTTGCAATAGAACTTAAATGGTTATTTGTTGCTCTTATGCTTCTTGGGCGAGTCGAAGTGCTTGCGTTTCTTATCATGATATCAAGAACCAAAGAGCCATGATTATTCAAAATCGCGGTGAAAAAAGGAGTGCACCATTATATGCTCTTCATTCATAATCGTGCATTAAAAACATACCATATGTCCCAACAACAATAATGATATCGTCTCAAGCTTCGTCAAATCTGTTGTAATTTTAAGAGAATTTTATCTTATGAGAATCAGAGAAAAGTATTACTTGATCAACCGTGAGGTTAACAGAGTCGGTAAAATACAAAGGCTTGCAACTAAGGAAAAACCAATCAGAGTTATCACAACGATACTAAATTGATGAAGCGAAGGGATATTAACAGCAAAGGTCGAGAGCAACGCAACGCTGGTTGTAGTAGCTGCTCCTAGTAAGGACCACCCTGTGGTTTCAATCATGGTTTTCACTGCCTCGGTTTTTGATCCTCCTTTTGCGATTTCCTCTCGTACACGTTGTGTCGCCTGAATACTGAAATCAATACCGGTCCCTATCATAATTGAGGCAACGGTGATGTTAACGATAGAAAGGGGGATGTCAAGCATGACTAAGGCTCCAGGTTCCCAAGCAAGAACGACAAGAACAGGGATAAGTGCTAAGAATCCAATTCCAATAGAGTTAAATCCGATGATTAAACAGGCAAGGACTAACAGTAAAGCAATCAAGAGAGATGTTGCTTGTGAACTCATGATTTGTTTATTGATCTCAACACTGACGACATCTTGACCTGCGAGGGAAGAGATGCGTCCGTTCTGTGGAATTTTTGCATTCTGTGCGATGTCGTTTACATTGTTTACAAGTTTTTCTAAGCTTCCAACGCTTGTCCCAGCAGGGAACGAGACGACAATGAATGTTTTTGAATACTGATCGTCGACAAGCCCCTTTCTTGCGATTTTATCGAGAATAATGGTATTGACTCCTACAAGCTCGCCGATTTTTTCAATGATCGCACTACGTTCTAAGACATCATTGATTTTCTTTATCTCATCAGCAATCGAATACGCAGTCCCTCCAGCATTTCTGATCTCTACTTCTATGTTATAGATCGCATCAATGACATCAGGATACGTAAGACCCTGACTATTTGTTTCAATGTACAATGCGTTGAAATTTGTCCCTCCACCAAAATTTTTTGAGTATTCAAGGAGTTTTTCTACTTCAGGAATTCCTTGTGGTGCCATGTCAAGGAAGTTGACATCGGTTTTTATCTGTGGCAGAACGACCAAGGAGAGAACGATGAAGAAACAGGCGATAACAAATAGTCGTTTTCGGTTCTCGACAACAAAGTTAGCGAAACGTTTCCAATGATGGTTGGTTTCATGCTTCTCAAACTTAAGTATCAAACAAAGGCAAGGGACAAGGATTGTTGCGGAGAGAAATGCAAACATAATACCAATGGCACACCCAAAACCAAAGGTAACCATTGGAGGCATAGGGGATGTCATCAAGGAACCGAAGCCGATGATCGTGGTAAACGCGCATAAAAAAACCGCTTTCCCGGTCTGCCCTAAGGTTCGTTCTACTCGTGCTACTTTATCGGTTATGGTACGTTCTTCCGCAAATCGATTCGCAAGGTAAATCGAGTAATCCACACCAAGCCCCAGTAACAAAGCAGCAACAGCAATCGATAGAATCGTAAGCTCCGGTTGAACGATGCCTAAAACCCCAAAGGTAAGTAAAAGCGCGTATCCAAGTGGCATAAAACCAATGAGAAGCCCCTTCAGGGTTCTATGGAACAAAAACAGAACACTTGCGACACCAACAGCTGCTAAGGGGAATACGATTGTTAGGGCTTGGAGGGTTTGTTCTCTCATCGCCTGTTGCATAGCGATAGAACCAGTGATAGTCATCGTTGAATAACGAGCTTCTTTGATAAGGACTGCTCGTACATTGTTAAGTATTTGAGTGTAATCAGCATTATCGGAAAGCTGGAATATGATTACCGCAACTTTATAGGAATTAAGGAAGAGAACTCCTTGTGTCGATTGGATACGTGCCATGTAGGTGTTGATTAAATCAGGGTCATCAGGGATTTCATATTTGCCTGTCCCACCAAGACCCTCAGGCAGAGATGGTTTTGCGTTTTCTTCTTTGACAAGCTGCGCGATGCTGCTTACTGAAAAAATACCGTCGGTTTTCCCTTTATCGAGTTCATAGATGTTTATTTTTGTAGTTACCCGATCCATTTCACGTAAAACGTATGGATCACGGATGTCATCTGCTTCAACATAGATGATGATGGTTGATCCTATCTGGAACTCCTGATTGATTTTATCCCATAGCTGTAATGTTGGATCATCTTGAGGTAAAAAGGTGGTTAGATCTGACTGCATGTAGACATTACGGACTTGCAGACCAATGATGATGGTAATGATAGTGTATACAAGGAGGACTGTTTTCGGTCGTTTTACTAGAATTTTCGCTAGGGAGTGTGCTATTTTCATAGGTCGCCTCCCCGGTTACCAATCTTGATTTGTACGTACTTGTTACCATTTGTTTTCTCAGTCAGGTTTGCAATCTTATTGAGCCGTGATTCGATGACTTTGACGCGACGTTGCAGTAAAATAATAGGGGAAACAGCACCATATGAATAAGGGTTTTTTCCAATGCTGTCTGTTTTGATCTTTTCCCTAAAAATAATCTTATTATCATACATCTTTGAAAGGAGTTCACGCACGGTACTGGGGTGGAGTTTGGTGCCTCTGATGATCTCCTCGCTTCGTGCCCGATTCCTGCGAAGTAAGTAGATATAGATACGAGACTCCGCCCTGGAATCCAGTAGTTCATGGACGGCAGTCTCAATGTTTTTGTTGATAGGTGAACGGGGTTTGTTCATTAAAGTGCACCATTTTTATGTAATACTATTAATAAAAAACGTTGTTTTGTGAGTTTAAATACCTTTCCATTTTGTCGTTTCCCAGCCGACAAAACATTTTATCGGCTATAAAACGATAAAAATACACACGATGCAAACATTTATTTCCCCTCGCCACCTCCCGTTACTATCAACAACATGGATGAAAAAACCAGGATAGAAAAAGACATCGTAATGTTTGAGGAAAACATCAAACAAATAAACGAAAAAACAACCACAGACAGCCAAAAAAAAACCCTCGAACTTGCATCGCAATACTACGAAGATACAAAATACTACACACAAAAAAAAGACTACTTCACCGCGTTCGGCTGCATCAACTACGCCCATGGACTTCTTGATGCGATCCTCAAAACACAACACTAAAGAGGACGGTATGATGAAAATTGAAGGAAGTTTAAAAAAATATTACCATTACGCTTTTCCCATGCAAACCGTTTTGGTCACCTGTAATGATGACACCGGTAAAACGAACATCATAACCCTAGCTTGGCATACTCCAATCTCTGGCAAACCACCCTTGTATGGTATTTCGATTTCCCCTAAACGACACTCCCATACGCTGATAGAAAAAAGCAAGGAATTTGTTATTAACTTCCTCCCTTACGCCCTGGCTGAAGCAGCACAGTATTGCGGAACCCATTCCGGCAGGTCAACTGATAAACTCAGCAAAACCGGACTAACCCTAGCACCAGCAAAAAGAACAGCTACTCCACTCATCAAAGAAGCATACGCTCACCTTGAGTGCACATTAGTAAAAAGCATCTCTGTTGGTGATCATACGCTGTTCGTCGGTGAAGTAATCGCAGTCTCCACTGATGAAAACGCATTTCAAAACGAACTCCTCAGAACAGATCAGGTACACCCCTTATACTATATCGGGGATACCGCTTATACAACACTCGATAAATCAAAACGAAAAACGTTCTAACCAAACAGAAGCTGGACCTCAGCATCTACTTGTAACCCTACTGTTTGCGCCGCATTTCCTTGGTTTACACTGATTTCAAGAAAATGATTACTTCCAATGGTGATAAGAAGTTCTCCCTGCTTTGCATATCCATAGGAAGAAACAAATGGAATCTGATCCCATTGACGACTACCAGAAATCACCGTGATTTTTTTCTGTTCGAAATCATTTGGTAAAATGTCACGAGGGATGTTTGTAATTAAATTTCCAAATCGATCAACATAAAGGACTTTACCAACAATTCGGTCTCCTCGATGTTCCCCAAGAGGGAATTGGAGGTCAACAAAATGTGTCGTCTGGGTGCCAATATCACCAAAGGGTACTCCTCGTGCAATATACGCAGCGACTGGCGCAAAGATATCACGACCATGGAAGGTGCGGGACAAGGGATGAATCATGTATTTTGGGTTGGTAATCTCATAGACAACGAAGTCTCCCAGAAGGTGCGCAGTTGGTAAGAGGATCCCGTTATCCGGACCAACCAGGATCTGTTTTTTCGTCGTGATAAGTAAGCCTTTTCGCTCTGTGCCAACACCAGGGTCAACCACTGCAACATGAATGGTACCCAGCGGAAAAAACGGTGCGGTAGCCCATAAGATAAAGGCGCCTTCTCTCACATTATGCGGCGAAACCTCATGGGTGATGTCAAGAATCCGAGCATCGGTGATACTTGAAACAACCCCTTTCATCTGCGCCACATACCCTTCTTTGGTACCGAAGTCCGTAAGAAACGTAATCCTTCTCATGTCACCAACCTCTGCTATCTAACCACCCCGATATTGTTTTTTCGTACAAGAGCTTTTTTGTCATCTTTTGTCCTTGCTTTAAGCAAAACTATATATGGGAGAAGCGTGTATAATAATAAAGATTGGAGAAGTACGAAGGAATGGAGCCCGGAGAGATGAGTTATAAAAAAACGAGTGTCGCAGAGGACATTTGGGAACAAACCGGTAGGCGAAGTATGACGTGCCCTCAATGTAAAGGATTTTTAACCGTTGTTCTGGTTGAGCCTCTCTACGACACAGATAACGCATACACTCCATACAGGACGGTAGTAGAATGTTCAACCTGCTCGTTCCGCATGGTCACCGAATCATTCACCATTCTTGGAGGAATCAAAGATTTTGATAACGAATATGTAGAAATCGGCAGCTGGGGACCGAGCGGAAGCCGCGTTCTCTCACGATTTAGACATTCGATAAGTTCCAACCTGCTTACGGAACTAAAAAAATCACAAGAACTCGTGGAATTCCTTGTCGTCAATGAACATGTAGTCCAAGTCATTGGATAAACCGGACAAGAAAGAGGAAAAACGCATTCTAACACCTCTATATTTTTTTAGTGAAAAAACATAATACTTATTTATAGAAAGTTTTAAATTAATATAAAAGAACGTAAACCAGTCAAAGAAAAAAGTCAAATAAAGAACATAACATTATAGTTCTGTGAGATTCATGATAAAAAAAGCGGTTATTTTAGCGGCGGGTGAAGGAAAACGGCTCAGACCGTTCACAGAAACCATGCCCAAAGTCATGCTCCCTGTCGCCAATAAGCCATTGCTTGAATACGTGTTTGATGCAGCCAGAAAAAGTGGAATGAACGAAATTATCGTTGTCGTTGGCTATAAAAAAGAAGTCATCATGGAACATTTCAAAGACTATAAGAATGTCAAGATAACCTACGTTACTCAGGACAGGCAACTCGGTACTGCCCATGCGCTCCTTCAAGCAAAGAA
>DATLAF010000009.1:0-7506 GCA_035527635.1 Thermoplasmatota archaeon
AGGGCAAATAACCCATATATCCTCATTTTCTTTACTCATTTTTTCAATTCCTCCTTAACTGCATTTTCAACTTTAGCTATGTCTTTTTTATCAAGAAGAAGATTTGATGTTTTCCGAATACCTAACTCAGTAACAACAACATGAACATTGACTGGGCTGTTTGCATGTTCCAAGGTTTTTCTCGCACAGTGCACCGGACAGCCATCGATAGCAACAACCTTTTTTACTTCCCGTGTCACCTCTGCAAAACCACTAATGTGCGCACCGATACCTGCGAGGCAATACATGCCACCAACACCCTGATTCGTTAGCCTCTTTGCTGTTTCGTTTGCTAGTTGTCCAACATTTGAACCACCTGAGCACGGGAAGATTAAAACCTCGTCAGCCTCGCAAAGACATTTTTCTTTAGCCATCTTTTTTACCTCTTTTACTTTGGGCAACATTGAACATTATTCTTCATCAACTCTTTATAATCAGCAAGAACATCATGCACCCAGCAGTCATCATTTCCTGCGCTCTCTCGAAATACAAGAGCCATAATATAGGCCAATTCTTTCAACGTGGCACCAGCTTCAAGAGCCCCTTTGAAATGCTTCCGAACACAAGGAGCAGAGCGGCCTTTTATTGCCATTGCAAAACAGATGAACTGATAGGTTTTCTCATCAATCGAACGTTTTTTCTTGTAGAGTCCGTCGATGTTATCAAGTTCTTTGGCGAACTCAGGAAACCATTCTTCTAAAATTCTCATGCTTTATCATCTCCTTATTTCAACAATTTTTTAATCTCTTCTGCACTGGGAACATGGCCCACGATTTTTACTTCACCGTCAACAACTACTGCTGGTGTCATCATAACACCACGATTCACGATCTCTTGCAAATCTTCAACCTTTACAACTTCAACATCTGCCCCAAGTTCCTCAACAATCTTTTTAATTATTTTTTCTGTTGCTTTACATTTCGGGCAACCTGTCCCTAAAATTTCTATTTTCATTTTTTTAGCCTCCTTTTTTCTTTAATTGCTTTGATGAAAATTCATACATGCCTTTATCACCTGACGCACTAATACGATTAGCAAACTCTATTACTTCAGTAATATCATCCATTTGTACTCCTAATTTTTCTGCTTGTATAAAATGATAAAGAAAACACGGTCGACAATGCCCAGAAATCGAGGCAGCTATCCCTATTAATTCTTTCGTCTTTTCATCCATTTTTATCCCTCTTTAATTAATTTTTTCATAGTCTTATCATCCAGCAATAATTCCATACATAAATCCAACGAGTGTGGCGATAATTATAACTAACGCAAAGTACACCAATGCTTTTTTTACGCCCATGACTTTCGTAATAACAACCATGTTCGGAAGACTCAACGAAGGACCAGCGAGCAACAAGGCAAGAGCAGGCCCACCACCCATAATACCAGCACTATAACCAAACAAGTTTCCAACAATAGCAACCTCCAAAAGGGTAGGCATATATAAGATAGCACCAATCACAGATGCAAGAAAACAAGAAAAAATATCATTCCCACCAATATACGGGGCAACAGCAACACCAAGAGCATTCGCTGGATCAGTACCAGGGAGAAAATACGCAGCAACACCACCAATTATCCCAACAATAAAAACACCAACAAGAAGAATAGGAAAAATCTTCTTCGTAAGACCCCATGTCTCCATCCCCCAGTTTTTAACCTCATCACGAGTATAATAAAAAATGAGAATACCGGAAACAACCAATGTTAACATATACACAATGGCAAGCTTTGGAACCCAAGGAATATATTCACTACTTGCAGCCCCGATAACAAGAATCAAAACAAGCAAAACTAAAAACAACAGTGAAATCCAAATAGGACGACTGCTTTTCTCCTCACCTTGTTGACCTGCAAACATATCATTATTTTCTTTCTTTTTTTCAAATTCTTCTTTTCTGAAAATAAACGCCATCAATAAACCAATAACCACTGCCATTACAATCGCAGCAATTGCTCGTGCAAGACCGATATCATACCCAAGCA
The DNA here is from genome assembly GCA_035527635.1 of Thermoplasmatota archaeon. GTDB lineage: Archaea > Thermoplasmatota > E2 > DHVEG-1 > DHVEG-1 > SM1-50. The sequence continues at coordinate 2,026 of DATLAF010000009.1, forward strand.
CTTGTGCGGTCAGAACAATGGCTAGAATATTAATTGCTGGCCCTGAGAAAAGAAACGCAGACGCAGGACCGATACCAGCACCACGTTTATGAATACTCGTAAACAAAGGGAGAACAGTGCAGCTACAAACAGCAAGAATGGTTCCAGAAAGCGCTGCAACAGGATACGAAATATATTTTTTAGTATTCGCGCCAAAATATTTCATTACTGATTGTTTTGAAACAAATACGGCGATGGCACCAGCGATAAAAAATGCAGGAATTAAACAGGTCAGAACATGCGCAGAAAGATATTCCATGAGCATTTCAAATCCTGCGATAATGATATCAATCGGGCTCATTCATTCAACCTCTTTGCTATTCCTATGATTTCAAAAATATGTTTGTTCGATACTTCAATGAAAATATTTGTTCCCGCCCTCTGTTCAGAGATTAAACCTGCGTTTTTCAGAATTTTTATATGGTGGGAAACATCTGGTTGAGACTTACCAGCAATGGGAATAATATCACAGATACATTGTTTCTTGTTTCTCACTGAATCAAGAATTCTTAGCCGTGTTGAGTTGCCTAATGCTTTAAAGATCTCAACTTCATTCATCAATAAATATAAGTATATTCAAATATTTAAATATTACCATTTTACTATTTTTCAAAAATATCCTTCACTTTATCAACAATAGTATATATTTCATTCTTCGATACTTTTATGATAATTCGTGTTCCATCCTTACGTTCGTCTACGATACCAGCATTTTTTAACACCTTCAAATGTTGAGAAACATTCGGCTGAGACTTACCCGTATACGGAATAATTTCGCAAATACACTTTTCTCCTTTTCTAATACATTCAAGAATTTTAAGACGGGTTGGATCTGCCAATGCTTTGAACACATCCGCTTCATTCATTACTTTTTTTAAAGTAAATTTGAATATTTAAATATTATGAAAATTAATACATTAACTGGGTTCAAATCTCTTTTTTTCACCATAGTGTATAATTCGATATCAAAACAACGTTTTTCTCCTGTAAAAAGGTAAAAGTGCAGGGGAAGGGATTTGAACACGAAAGTAGTCATAAAAAATGAGTATTTCTCCTGTTGACATTAAAACAAGAGCAGGTTTATAAATAATTTAGTCATTTATGTGATTTGAGGAGAACGGTGGAAAAATGTGGATAATAAATTTATTAAGTGGTTTATTTGTATTTTTCTTAGGTTTAATTATTAGAATCTTTAAAATGAGCTTTCTAATTGCAGGTTATAACACAGCATCAAAAGAAGAAAAGAAAAAATATGATGAAGAAAAATTAATAAAATATGTAAGTAATTTACTAATGATTTCTTCAGCATTTATAATAATTGGAAGTTTATTATCTATAATATTTGATGCAATACATGAAACAATAATTATTGGAAGCTGGCTTTTTTTTACTGTATTTATAATTGGTGGAGTTATTTATCTTAATGTAAGCGGCTGTGTAAAAAAATAAGATATACTAAAAGATGCTTAGAAATATGGTTTACTCTTGCTGAAACTATATAAGTGCAGGGGAAGGGATTTGAACTCCTGAACTGCTTCAATAAGGTTTTTTATCATTCGAACAAAAAATGAATTTTCAATAGAAAGGCTTGATTTTATATAATCCACGATGGACCATTAATTATTCTATATAAATTTACTCATGCTTTAACAAGATTCCGTTTTCATCGATTTCCTTCTGTCGTATCCTCGATGAGTTAATCGGTTTTCTATCTTCTGAAAGAACAAAAGGAACTACGATGACTTGTAAAGGTTTTTTACCAAGAAGGCTCCGTTTCCTGTTGATTTCTTCTGCAGTTGGTTTGGTTTCCGGGGAGACGACGATTGCATCGAAATCTCTTAGTAGAGTTGGACCAAATTCATCGGAGAGCGGTTGAATAATGGCCTGCTTCAGTACCCTTTGTTCTGATAAAAACTGTTCTATTATTTGTTTTCTCTTTTCAAATGACGCAAACTCTCCTTTCTTTTTTGCCATTGCCGTAGATGTTATACCAATGAAAACGGAACCTTTTGGTCCAGCGACCTGAAGCGCTTTTTTAAGCAGGACCTTATGTCCTTTATGGAGCGGATAGAACGTTCCACCGAGACATACTTTCATAGGGGCAACCATGGCATGAGAATCCTTAAATGTATGTGTTCGGAAAACTATTTAATTTGGTAACTCAATGCATCTTTCATTAAAAGGATGGGATTATGAGCACAAAACGTTCAATTCTTCTTGTGGTAGGTCTCGGTTTTTTATTATTGAACGGTCTTTCGATATTTTATCTTACTGAACCGTCAAAAGCAGCGGGAAGAGAGATTTATGTCGATGATAGTTTCTCATTCCCTCGGGATGGTACTGCAGAACACCCGTATCAAACAATCAATGAGGCTATTGGTCTCGCAAATAATGGCGATACCATTTATGTGTTTAGCGGAACCTATAATGAAAGTCTGACTATCAATAAGCGTGTTTCTCTCATAGGCGGAATTGATGATCGACCAAGTATCATTTCTCGTATTGATGGGCTGAAATACCTAATTGAAATTACAGCGGATTTCGTGACATTAGAAAATTTCGATCTGGAAGACCCAGGACATTTTATAACCTCACAGTATGGCGCCCTTATTCATGTTACAGCCAATAACGTTGTGGTGCAGAAGAACAATATCTCACAATGTACTCTTTGGGGGATTTATCTTGAGTCATCTGATGATAATACCATTAGTGGGAATTTAATCAACGACACCAAAGGAGTGTTCGTAACATCTTCAAATAATAACGTTTTTTCAAACAATAACATCTCCAATTCAAGTGATGCTGGGATAAATCTCCGTTCCTCAAACAGAAATATTCTGTATCAAAATTATTTCACTACTAATAATTACGGGATCTACGCTAGAGATTGTTCAAATACAAACATGACCCAGAATACATTTACAAACAACGTGTTCCATGGCATGTATATAACTGGTGACAGAAATGATATCATCCGTGCGAATAGTTTTAATAATAACTCTGTGAGCGGGATTACGTTAGATTCCTATGGTTGTCTTGTTTCGGACAATCTCTTCAATCATGGTCAAATTGGGTTAAGTCTTCAAAAGACCGGATGTCAAATACGTAATAATTCCTTTCAAAACCTAAGTTCCACCGCTCTGTCTGCGATTCAGGGGAGTAGTAACAATATAATATTTTTGAATCATTTCCTTAATAATAATTTGAATGCACGAGAGAAGGGGAGTAATCAATGGGATGATGGAACCGAAGGAAATTATTGGGATAACTACAATTATGTTGATAGAAATAATGATGGTATTGGTGATATTTACTACGTAATTGCCACCGGTGGTCAGGATCATTTTCCTGTTGGTATTTTCCTAAACCCACCACAAAAACCTTCCACTCCTTCACCGGTGGAAGATAAAGAGAATGTCGGATTGAAAGTAACGTTATGGGTAAAGGTAGTGGATGTTGATAGTAGCATCATCACCGATGTTTCCTTCTATAATGCAGTTAACAACGTCAAAATAGGTTTTGCTCGGAATGTGGTTAGCGGGCGGAATGCATCATGTAGTTTTACGTTACCGTTTGATACAACCTATGCATGGTATGCAATCGCGAACGACAGCCTGCAGCAAAATCAATCTGATATTTGGTTTTTTACGACAAAACAGCGACCACCTGAGAATCAAAAACCTGTTGCGAAGCCTGGGGGGCCTTATCTCACGAAATTGAATCAGTCGGTCTTCTTCGATGGCTCTCAAAGTAACGACTCTGATGGAACCATTATTTTTTATCGATGGAATTTTGGTGATGGGAGCAGTCAGATTCTTGATATGATACCAATGCATACCTACGCTGATCCTGGCGTCTACACGGTGACGTTAACCGTTGTTGATGACGATGGGCGAAGTAGTATGGCAAATACGACTGCGACAATACAAAGTGTTATCTTCGTTAATATTCCTCCTGTTGCAATGTGTGTTGCTCCGGCGTCTTGCTTTATTGATCAAGAGGTAGGTTTCGATGCTTCTGTCAGTAACGATACCGATGGTACAATTGTTGGGTATCGTTGGGATTTTAACAGTGATGGAACCTTTGATACCGACTGGTTAAATATCTCAGCAACAACCTATTCGTTTTCTTCAGTTGGCTCCTCAATTGTGACTTTAGAAGTCAAAGATAATATGGATGCGGTAAGCTCATTTTCAACAACTGTTCTGGTCAAGGAAGTTGAGAAAAAAACACCGGGTTTTGATATCCTCCTTGTCATTCTTGCGTTACTCATAGGTCTTTTCCTCTATGATAAACAGAGAAAATAAACGAAACCGCTCGTGGACCAAATTTTTTTTATATCTTTTATATATTTAAATGAAAAATTATAAATACTTGCGAAGTGCACACTACAATCGATGTGGCGCTATTTCGAGAGGAGATCATCAGGAATCGTCCGGGCTGCTGGAATTTGCGGTATTTTAATCCCTGTCGTAATCTTCATCTGCCTTGGGCTTTCAATTGCTTCATCTCCGTGGTTCACCTGGACGCATCATGCGTTAAGTGATTTTGGCATTCAAGAGAGCACGGCGCTATTATTTAACAATGGTATGATTCTTGCTGGTATTCTTTTCTTAATATTCTCCTTTGGGTTGATAAAAATTTTGTCAAATAAAATTGGAGGGTATCTTCTCGCACTTAGCTCCATAGCCCTCATTGGTATTGGTTTGTTCCCGGAAACCATTTTTACTCTTCATTTTTTTACTTCTGCATCGTTTTTTGTGCTGCTCACAATCGGTTTGTTGATTATCGGATTGACCATTAAACAAAATTCATTTGATAGAAATATAGGATTACTTGCTTTGGTTCTTGGGGTAATCGCAGTAAGTTCTATCCTTTTTCTGTTTCATTTCGAGGGTATCGCCTTAGCTGAGGCTTTTTCGTGTTTCCCTGCGTTTATCTGGTTTTCGCTCGTTGGGATAAAAATGACGCGGGTATAAGTTTACACCAATACGACGAGATATAAAACACCTGCGATAACAGGTTGATGAATAAGGTAGATGGCTAACGAATGCTGACCTAACCAGGAAAATATTTTTGTTGGTTTGTATTTCGATAGGTCCGGAAGCGGATATCTCCTTTTGTTGTCTTTATAAAGAATATTCCCCAGCGCAATACCTGTGAGGCAGACCCCGAACCAGGGGAGTATGGGGAAATAATCAATGGTATGAGCACCGATATTAGGCTCATGAATACCAGTTGCAAGTTCAGCCATATTTGGATTTTCCATCGTATAAAAAAATCCCATTGCTAAGCCTGAAAGGATGATAAGAGCTGCAAGAAGGATATTGGCGGATTTAAATCTCAGTAGAAGCGTACTTAAGATCATGCAGCATCCTATGCAATGTAGTACTCCGAAAAGAATTGGTCTCTCTGGAAGGAAGACGGCCGTGAGAAGGGTAT
>DATLAF010000010.1:0-2618 GCA_035527635.1 Thermoplasmatota archaeon
GTAGCTATGTAGGCAATCAGAAAATCTGAAAGAAAAACAAGAAAAGATAGGTAAAAATACTGACGAGAACGGTGATTTCAAGCTGTTTTCAGTCATGAAAACAGCAAAGACCATATAGAAGCAGGTTATTCAAAGTCCTCAATTTATTCTTTTCTGGAGGTTATCAGTAATTGAAACCTATTCACGAAAACCCTGATGGTTCTGAGGATATGTTTTTAAAGAAATTCAGATTCCAAATTATTGTAACCGGTGAAACAATATGAAAGAAGCATATATTCGTATTATGGCGCCAATAATACCTCAAACAGCTAATAGCTTACTACAAATTGTTGATAAAAAAATTAAAGAGAAATGTGAGAGAATCAATTTAATGATTTCATCTCCAAGTGGTTCTGTATTTCATGGTATTTCATTGTATAACTTCCTAAAAGGAGCTCCTGTTGAAATATATACCTATAATTTTGGCAGTGTCGATTCTATCGGAGTTGTACTTTTCTGCGCAGGTGATAAAAGATTTTCAGTTCCCCATGCAAGATTTCTGATACATGGTGTAAGATTCAATATAAGTGGGAACGCAAGTCTTGACGAGAAACAAATTGAAGAGAACTTAAAGAGTTTGAGAATTGATCAACAAAATATTGCACGAATTATTGCAGATACAATACAAAAGCCCCTTCATAAAATAGAAGAAGATATGAATAACCGAACAACACTTAATGCTACTGAAGCAAAGGATTATGGTTTGGTACATGAAATAAAATCTGAACTTTTTCCAATCGATGCTGATTTATCAGTAATTGGGGAAAGTATAGGGCAGACTCAACCACATCCCGTTCAGATGACAATGCCACATGTACAAGCGTTTACAAAATCAGAAGACCTTTACTATGGAACTCTTTAATTTTATCAGAATGAATACTATGAGATAGGATTTTTTGCTGCTGATTAGCACAAAACCATGAGTTAAAACCGCGTTGCTGCTATTTCCTCCTGTTGGTGATAAAAAAATACTTATTGTTTACAAAAAATAAAAGTAGTTTTTCCTTCTTCAGAAAAGAAAAAGAAAAAACCACGTTCGAACGATCCTAGATATATATCTACTTAAAATCTCTTTGGCCGATGCTTCTGATAACAGTCCCTACAGTAGACGGGTCTGTTGCCATCGGGTGCGAACGGAACTTGGGTTTCCTTACCGCAATCTGCACAAGTGACATCATGCATTTCACGAGGTGCGCCATAATCCCGACCACCACGATCGGATCTATCTCTTTTTTCCATTATTATATACTTCCTTTTTTATATCTTCGTTTATATCTTCGGTTCTTCATTTCCTCAGAACCGCTGGAGTGGCATATAAAGATTAGGTATTTAACCTTATGGATAAAAAAATAACCAACAGAGCAACAAAAGGTTTTTATAACATTGAGGTGTTAAATATTCTGTAGAACGTAGGGGATTATATTATGAAGAAAAGAGAATTCATTTTTGTTGCCAGCATACTAACGACAATCATTATGGTCGTCGGGAGTATCCAAGCAGGTACTATACAAACAAAAACATCCATAGAATCCTTGCTTCAAACACAGACCCTTATCTATCAGTTTTCCCATCCAGTACTCCAAGAGAATAACAAGTATCTCACGGTACAACTAAATGAAGCCACGGGATACCGAAACATCCCTGGTGAACCGATATTACCTCTCATCATGAGAACCCTTGAATTACCATTTGGAACCATCGTAAAAGATGCTCAATGTCCCATAACAAGGACATCCGAGGTCCACCTCACCCAAAAAATCAGCTCCGCGGTAAGACCAGTACCAATGCTCCTACAAAACCAAAACGTGCAATCATCTGAAAATACAGAGATCTATACAAATAATCAGCTCTTTCCAGACAATTGGTTCTCCTATCGACTCACCGCAGGACTCAACAAGGATAATATCCTTACAACTTTTCTCACCATTCAGGTTAACCCGGTGCGATACAACCCAGCTCAGGACATTTTACAATCAGTGGATTCCATCACTATTGATATCACCTATGAACAACCAACACATCCGCTTTCTTCATTCACCGATGCATATGACATGATCATCATCTGCAAAGATACCTATGCCCCGTTGCTTGAGCCTCTTGTTACTCATAAAAATAGCCATGGGATCCAAACAAAACTTGTGCCCCTTACGGATGTCTATGCAGGAACATATTTCTCAGCAACAGGCCGGGATAACCAAGAAAAAATAAAATATTTCATTAAAAACGCAAAGGAAACCTGGAATATCACCTATGTAATGCTTGTTGGCAACTATGCACAAGTACCGGTTCGATACAGCAACCTGGTGACCGATGCTGGTGCTGAATACCAAGAACTCAAATTTGTCTCAGACCTCTACTACGCAGATATCTATGATGGGGCAGGGAACTTTTCCAGTTGGGATACGAACGATAACGGGATTTATGCGGAATGGCCATATCCTGAGAGTCACCCGCAAGAGGATATCGTTGACCTAGTACCGGATGTCCATGTTGGTAGATTAGCTTGTATGTTCAAATCAGAAGTAAAAACCATGGTCGATAAAATTATCACCTATGAAAACACCGCAGCTGGAACAGAC
>DATLAF010000011.1:0-2014 GCA_035527635.1 Thermoplasmatota archaeon
GGGCACATCCAAAGCGGTGTGCCGCGCGCGACAAAAAATAGATATGGTTTGATGGGAGAAAAAAGAGATGCGACTTTTCATCCGCGGGTCTTACGCTGATGCTTCAGACTGCGCGGTATTCCCAGTCGCAGTTAATAAAAACAATGAGTCACTTACAAAAAAAAATGACCAACTTGATCAAGAGATGCAGAGACTGAAAGAAAAACTCAATACGTCTTGGAGAAATTACGTTATTGTTGGTGGACTATGCGGAACCATCGGAGGTTGTATAGGTGCACTAGGGCATAAATGGTATTTAGATAACATTTTAAAACCAACCATTCCACCTGGAGTTCCTGATTTTCAAAAGACATACACAGTCAATAATCTGTACACTCCGACGCCAAATCCATCCACAAAACTAATTACAAATAATGAACTCATAGCCTCTGTGATACCCAAATCAAATACTCCTCCGAAGACAAAAAAAGAGAATATAGATATTATCTCTTTACAACAAAAGTTCGTCGGTTTATGGGACCAGGATGTAGGAATAGGAGCTAGCTTCCAGTGGAAATTCAATAGCAATGGCACTCTGGAAACCGGACCCAATTCTGTGATGATGACCACTGTCGGAACCTGGGAAGTCAATGGTAACCAACTCTGCCGATATTCCGGCACTATAAACTATACTTATGAATTCTCAGACAATGGAAATAACCTGATATTGCACAGCGCTGGATATCCATTGAATATCGTCTTGATAAAACATGTGTAAAGTATAATCGTCGTTGTCGAATGATACTTTAAATCAACAATATAAAATCATTCTCTTGTTGACGAGAAATATATTTTTTAGAACACTCACCAGACCGTCAGATCATCAGTTGCACTCCCCTACTTTTTCCTATCTTCTTTTCCCTTTTTTAATAATTTGATTCGCACAAAAAACTATTGTGTCTCTGTAAACCGTGTCAATGCTTGACCGCTACAGGAGAAATGTTTATATATTAGTTCAATACTAATATTATTGGGGCATTGTTTATTTTAGTCAGTAAAGTGATTAGAATGAGTTACTGTAAAGTATGTAAAAAAGAAACGAAACAGATTCCCATACGCAAAATTGATTCCATTATCATCGTGGAAGAATATTGTCCATGCTGTGATGAGTCAACGCTGCGATATGAGAAAATCCAGGTGATGTAAAGAACTCTCTCGTTCATAACCTCCAGAGAGTTAAAACAAAGAGATAGGTTTTTTTATATTAATCAGTTATCTTATACGTAATTTAGAAAGAAAATGGTGAGGGGCGAACAAAAACGTGGACAACCAAAAGGAAAACTCTTCAGAGGTAAAAACCCACGAAGAGATATTGAGATTATTTAAGGATTTAGATTCACTGGAAGCAAAAGTAAAGAACCCTGAGGTATTCAAAGGGCAATCAATTGAATCAGAATCATTCTTGCAGGACACAGAGCTGCCAACACAGAACAATGTAGAATCTGATGAAGAACCCCCATCCATAGAACCTTCTGGAGAGATACTGCTAGAGAAGAAAGACAAGAAAAAAACCTCCTTTTTGGAAAAAAAAGAAAAACGAGAAAAACAATCTAAGAAGAAAATCAAGTGGTTTACTTTTCAGAAAAAGGAAAAAAATAATCAACCAGAACACACCGCCCCTGCAGAAATAGAACAGCACGCTCAAGAAGTGAAAATTCCTCAGAGTACGTTCATTCTTCAATTGGATAGCGATGGTCATCTCGTCGGTCTACCAATTAAAAAATCTAAACCTGAGCAGGCAAAAAAAGGTTGGTTTTCCTTAAGAGGCAAATCTCGGCCAGACGCTGAAGTAAACCAAGAAGCAGAACCAGTAAAAGGTATCAAAGGAAAACTCTTACGTGTGCTTTCCGGACTTCGACAGAAGAAATCCTTAGAATCTGAATCAGGTGGCGGAATCGGTGATAAAATCAAAGGCTTATTTAAAAGAAAATCCAATGAATGAAATGGTATAGATTTGCTTATTTCAACCAGAAGA
>DATLAF010000012.1:0-6678 GCA_035527635.1 Thermoplasmatota archaeon
TTTTATCCCTGTGGCAAATGCAAGTGCCCTTCCGTGGGTGGTATGTAATCCATCGGCGTTGATGTATCCTGGTAATCGTGAGGAACATCCGATACCTGAGGCAAACACTACCTTGTCCATGTCCCATCCCAGTTCTTCAAGTGCCCATAAGGTATATTCTAAGACAACCCCGTCACCGCACCCATTACAAAATATTGTTGGCCACATGCCATCACGGAGAAATTTTTTATTTAGCTCCTCAGCGGTTTTCATTTCAACCATGTTATTTTCCCCCTAAATATTGTAATAGTTCATCGGGGAGATGGATTTCTCCACCGATTTTTGGTGCGCTGATAACCTCACATTGTCCACAAGCCGCTTCTCGAACGGGATGAACAATCTGCCCAAGATTCATCTCTGGAACAATGATGGTATCAACGTCTTTTGCGAGTTTTTGGATGATTTTTTCTGGAAACGGCCAGACCATTTTCAGACGGAGCAATCCAACTTTGATTCCCTTCGCTCTTCCAAGCTCCATTGCAGTTTCTGCAGGTCGTGCTGAAGCACCATAGGTGACAAATGCGATGTTTGCATCCTCTAAATTAGTTTTTTCAACCATGGTAAGTTTCTCTATGTCGTCAGATATTTTCGAGGTAATTCTTTTAATGAGTCTCTCATGATCTTTTTGTTTATCTGTTGCTGGGAACCCTTTTTCGTTATGAGTTAGTCCAGTCACATATGTTCGGTATCCGGTTCCAAAGGTTGGAAAATCAGGCACCTTGCTTTTTCTGGTTTGCGACTCACTAAACGGAATGAACTTCTTCTTATCGATTGTTGCGGGATGTCGATTCACTATCTTTAAATCTTTTTCATCGGGGATGATTATTCGTTCTCTCAGATGACCGACTTCTCCATCGGTCATGACGCAGACAGGATTGCGATATTTTTCTGCAAGGTTAAACGCTTCAATGGTGAAATCCAAGCATTCTTGAACAGTACTGGGGGCAAGAGCTATTGCTTCAATGTCTCCATGGGTTCCCCATCGAACTTGCATCATATCACCTTGAGCGCCAAGCGTCGGTTGTCCCGTTGATGGTCCAGTTCTTTGCACATTTACGATAACACAGGGGGTTTCGGTCATCACTGCATACCCATAGTTTTCCATCATGAGTGAAAAACCAGGGCCTGATGTCGCGGTCATAGATTTTGAGCCACCCCATGATGCTCCGATGACTGCAGCGATACTTCCAATTTCATCTTCCATTTGGATATATGTTCCTCCAACCCGTGGAAGCAATCGAGCCATTCCCTCAGCGATTTCTGATGCAGGAGTTATTGGGTACCCTCCAAAAAATGAACATCCGGCAAGGATACCGCCATAGACACAGGCCATATCACCAAGAATAAATTGTTTGTTATTACCTAAGACACCACGTATTCGTATCGGATCTCGTTTATAGATCATTTACCTTCGTCCTCCAATTGGTCGTAATAAACTCTTTTTTTGCTGTTTCTTTTTTTCTCCACGAACTACCATAATTGCCATATCTGGGCAAAGGAGTTCACAGAGACGACAATCATTACATTCATTCACTTTTTTTAATTTCGGTGGGCGTATCCCTCTTTTATTTAATGTGTCTGATTGTTCTAATGCTGCAACAGGGCATCGTTCAATGCAGATGTTGCATCCTTTACACCAATCTTCATTTACTTCTATCATGTGAGAACCTCAGAAGATATCGAGTGCGCGAGAGATTGCTTTTTCACCCCGATATTCAGGAAGAAGAATGGGTGCAGTTTTTTTCGAATCAATACCTGCTTGATCAATCATTTCTTTGTACTTATCTAAATGACTTAATGTTAATTTCCCAATTTTTACATTTTTAACATATTTTGCAGCATAGATACCTGCCCGACGACCAAACACGTTGTAGTCAAGAAGAGAGTTTCCCATCAATCTGTTTTTACCATGAACCCCTCCAGTCACCTCACCGGCAGCAAAAAGACCAGGGATTCGTGTCTCGGTTTTTTCATTGATTTCAACGCCACCATTCTGATAATGAAGCGTGGGGTACACAAGAATAGGATGTTTTGTCATATCGATATCAAATCGTTTGAATTTCCGTAATTCACCAGATAATTTTAATGCACAGGTTCCCTCGCCATGAATGATATCTATCATGGGGGTGTCAAGCCAAACACCGGGCATGCCGGTTGGAGTGACTATTCCATGGCCGTCTTTACATTCTTTGATAAAGGCAGCTGATTCTACATCACGAGGCTCCAAGGGGAATACAAATGGGTCACCATTGGCGTTCACAGGGATGGCACCGAGTCCTCTGATTTTTTCTGTGGACAGAATACCAACGATCGGTTCGGGGTATGCATCACCAGTCGGATGAATCTGGATGGTGTCAAGATCGCGAAGGTTTGCTCCTACATGATACGCCATAACAAGCCCATCGCCAGTGGCACCATAATGGTTCGTGGTTGGGTAGTTTGATAGATGCAGACGACCGGATCCACCGGTGGCAAGGATTGTTGCTTTTGCACGAATCACGTAATACTCAAAAGTTTCAAGGTTGAAAGCAACACCACCTGCAACCCTTCCTTTGTTATCAATCAGCAGCTCGACAATAGGACAGAACTCAAGAACCGGTAATTCAAGATTTCTTGCATTGTCTCGAATATTTCGTAATAGTTCCATGCCCGTGTAATCCTTAGCGCTATGCATACGATTCCGACAGGTCCCACCACCAGATAACTCCTGAAATTCACCGTCATCTTGACGATCATACATAACTCCAAGTTCTTCATGCCATTTGATAATCCCTGGTGCGTCTAATGCAAGTGCCCTCGCAAGCTCAGGTTTATTGGTAAAATGTCCACCACCATAAATATCAAGATAATGAAGAGCAGGACTATCCTGCGGTCGATCCGCTGCCTGAATCCCACCTTGGGCCATCATCGAATTTGCATCACCATGACGAAGCTTTGTCACAATTAAAATTTTATCACATGCAATGCCAGATTCACATGCAAACAAAGCAGCAACAGTTCCAGCACCGCCACCCCCAATAATTAATATATCAACATCATAATCGATTTTACTGAGATCAACGTCATTTGCATTCAGCACTGGTCTTGCTTCTAAAAGATCAGCTATACCATTATAGAACTCTTTGCCTTTATCAACACCCAATCTGAGTTTCCTTCGTGTTCCATCCATATAATCAGGATGGTATTTTGAGAGATTTTCCTCCCGTTCCTTCATACTCATTGGTTTTACTGGATGTGACATATTCCGTTTCCGTTTTTGTTCGACAAGGGCAATCGATTTTAACATATACTCTGGGTACCCATCAATTAATTTCATGATTAGTCTCCCCCCTGAGCTACTGCTTCTTCAGCTTCTATTTTACGTTTTTTGTATAACTCTGTGATTTCTTTTTTCTCCATTTTTATGAACCCATCAATTTCATTATCATATTTTCTATCTTCAATTTCCTTTAGCCGTTTTGCTAGATTATTTGATTTTGGATCAATATATTTCCCGCGAAGGCGTCGAGCGAGTTGGGAGACATGGTAATGTTTTATATCCGCAGGACATCTCATCGCACAAAGTCCGCATTGAATACAATCAAATGAAATCTCAGCACATTTGGTAATATCTCCTCTGATGGCACATTGAATATATTTCATCACTTCGATATCCTGAGGGCATGATTTTGTACACGTGTTACATGAGACACAACGAGCAATTTCTGGGTACATCGTGATAAGTGTTGTGTCCGACGGTTCAAGTTTTTCGATATCATATTCTGCTTTTGAGGCGGGTACAAAAGGGAGCTGAGCAAGATACATTTTATCTTCAACAACTTTCTGACAGGCAAGGTCAAATCCTAGTTTTTGTTCGTCCTCGATACGGTACACCGTAGAGCAGGCACCACAAAATCCTGCACGACAACCACAGCCACGAATAAATCGATATCCAGCGAATTCTAATGCTTTCATAATCGTAAGGCCTGCAGGAACTTTGTAGCTTTTACCCATAATAAAAACTTCAACTTCCCCAGTTTTTAGTTTTCCGTTTTTTAATTTTCTTGTATTGTTTTTAGGCTTCTCAACAACAATTTGGTGACTTTTATTCATGGTGCCTTCCCCATAAAATAAAAAAAATTAATTGTCCTATTCTTGAAATAGTATGATTTTCTATTGGATCCATGTTTATGGCGTTAACTGCCATTTGACAACAAACCTCGACCCGTTATTAATAATTCATATAGTACTTGTCCGTTATAACGTTTTTGCCGTATTATCAAAATTCTAAAGATTACGTCGATATTTATGATTTAGTTCAAATCTATATTAATTTTTTAACATTTTATCAATAATTAATTTTTCTTTTAATTATATGACAATAAGATTTATATATAAATTTGCCTTATTACTAATCAAATGAAAAAGTATGAATTAACTTCAAAAGAAAAAACAATGCTTTACGGCATCGTTTGCTATCCCCGACTAACGGACAAAGAACTGTCTGAAAAATTAGGTCTAAAACATTCGACAGTGACCTCAATACGACATCGATTAAAAAAAGACGAACTCATACGAAAACTCATTATTCCTTATCTTCAAAATATCAATTGTCAGATGATTGTCGTAATCTATACAAACTTTAGTCCCTTAATTCCACTCCAGGAAAGAATAGAAATTACCGGCAAAACTATAGAAGTTTTTGAAGAAATCTTTTTTTCAGTCGGTGAACAAGACAAAGGTTTTTCCCTAAGTTTTTCACATGATTATGCAACAGTCGGTCGTATTAATGATATCCGAACACAGACCTTTGGCAGCAGAGGATTATTAGAGGAACAATACCCCGCCATGGTGATATTCCCCTTTGATATTAGCAAGATTTATCGTTTTTTTAATTTTGCACCGTTGCTTCGAAAAAGTTTTGGGCTATCCGCAGATGACACAGAAACTGAAAAACACTTAAATTTCCTTCATACCGGTACTATTACTGTTTCAGATACGGAAAAAAATGTGTTTTGTATGATGGTCAGTTATCCAGAAATGTCCGATAGTGACATCGGAAGAGAAATCGGTGTTTCACGACATACGGTCTCACGTTTGCGGCGTGGTTTTGAAGAACGAGATTTAGTTGGAAAAATATATCTGCCAAACCTCAAAAAACTTGGTTTTGAAATATTGGCTTTTTATCATATTCGTTTTGATCCCCGGAATCCTCCTAATATTGAAAATAATGAAGCAGAATTTTTAATGAGTGATTCAACTGTTTTTTTTGCATGTAGAATGTTTGAAGCAGTCATGATTTCCGTATATCAAAATTATGATGATTACAAGACCGATATGATGAAGATCATGCAGATTCTAAAAGAGAATCGATGGATTGCTCAAGATCCTGTTATTCGAACATACGGGCTTAATACTTTAGTCTATATTAAAGATTTTAAGTTTGCTCCGATTACTCATAAGATTGTTGGATGTGACTTTTGGATTAAAAAGCTCTTAAATATTTGAACTTGCATGCCTTTATTATGAAACTTTTTGAGTATCAAGGGAAGCAATTTTTTGAAAAGGTTGGAATTTCAGTTCCGAAAAGTAAGTTAATTGAAAAAGAAAATGATCTCGCTGACCTTACCTATCCCTGTGTTTTTAAAGCACAGGTTCCTGTTGGGGGCAGGGGAAAAGCTGGTGGGATACAACTGGTTGAGACCAAAGAAAAAGCAAAAGAGGTCTTATCACAAATCCTTAAGTTGAAGATTGGGGGATTTCCTGTTCGAAAGATACTTGTTGAAGAGAAAATTGGAGTCCGAAAAGAGATATATTTAAGCATCACCTTGGATCGTTCTCGGCGGATGCCACTGCTCATGATGAGTGGTAAAGGTGGTATGGATATCGAAAGTGTTGCTGATGACCTTATTTTTAAAGAATGGATTAATCCACTCATTGGCATTCAATCGTTCCACATCCGAGGAATTCTTCCCAAGCTTAAACTCGATACTGACGAAGAAAAAAAGATAGGACAAATTATCTCAAAACTCTACAAACTGTTTCGAGACTATGATTGTGAACTTGTCGAGATTAACCCCCTAGTCATTGCAACGAACGGACAGGTGATCGCCTTGGATGCAAAGATGATCATAAACGACGATGCATTATATCGACATCCTGATGTCATCGCTGAGCATGAGGATTTAACTGTGTTGGAGCAGGAAGCAAAAGAAAAAGGCATCGCATTTATCCAACTTGAAGGCAACATTGGTGTAATTGCAAATGGTGCGGGATTGACGATGGCAACACTAGATGCCCTTACCCATTACAAGGGAAAAGGCGGCGTATTCCTTGATTTAGGGGGTACTGATGATCCAGAGAAGGTGAAACAAGCCTTTGAATTGATGAAGAAAGCGAAACCAAAGGTGATTTTGTTGAATCTCTTTGGTGGCATTACAAAATGCGATACGGTAGCAAAAGGAGTTAGTGCGGTTATTTCTCAGGAAGGCATTCACTGTCCGGTTATTACACGGATCAAAGGATGTAATGAAGAGATTGCGAAAGATATATTGAAGGATGCAGGATTGATTACGGCAGAGACCCTTCAGATTGCTGCGAAGCGATCATCTGATTTAGCAGGGAGATGAAGATATGTCGATTTTTGTCGATGGAAAAACA
>DATLAF010000013.1:0-4871 GCA_035527635.1 Thermoplasmatota archaeon
TCTAAAAGATATTTTTCTATGTTTACGATACCTTTTTTCCTCAATAAATCTTCAATCATTTCTTCTCGGATTGTTTCAAGTAATTTATTATTTGTACTCATAGCAGTCCCCTTCCAGTTTGAAAATTAAATTTTTGAATACTGACATTCGACATAGTTGAAAAAATTTTTTGTAAATTCTGATTTTGTAATCTCCTTCTTATTTGTATACAAATCCTCTAGCCTCAATTTCCAATATAAAACAATTTTACATATTATCTTGTATTTTATTAATTTTATTATCATAACCATTTAAGGATTCAGGTTTAACTCCAAACCTTTTACAACATTTATAACAAAATATTACAAACAGTTATAAGAACATATTTGATTCCAAATGATAGCCTCCCCGAAAAAAGAGGAATAAAGAAAATTTCGTAAGAGGTGATGACTTGTTATGGGGCGAGTGAAAACAGGTGTAGATGGTTTAGACAGCCTTATCGAAGGCGGACTTCCCAAGGAGTCCACTACCCTTATTTCAGGTCCACCCGGAAGCGGTAAAACCATCCTCTGTTACCATTTTATATCGAAGGGATTGGAATCTGGGGATACATGCTTGTTTTTAACACTGGATAACAAAGCAGAAAAACTCATTACTCAAGCGAAGGAACTAGGATTTGATTTTCAATCTGCGATAGAAAACGGTAAACTTAAAATCGTTTTCTTAGACATTAATAAAAAACTCGTGTACGATGTTGTGACGAAAGAAATCCTATCCGGTGAATACGATCGAGTCGTTTTAGATTCTGTGACGTCATTGTCCGAGATGCCGATCTATGTTGAAAAAACAGAGCTCACAGAAACGAATAATATTATCACGTCTAATGATTTTTCATCGACTATTGATGGTCCCCCGAGTCGGATGCATCTTCATTACATCATGAGTTTGTTAGATACTGCACAATGTACTTCCATGATAACATCGGAATTACCGTTTGGTTCCTTTGAACTTTCAAGGGATGGTATTTCTGAGTTTCTCGTAGATGGAATTATCCTCCTGACTTTTGATCCAACCATGGATAAAAGAAAACTCTCAGTGATGAAGATGAGAAGCACCCATCATACATTGAGACCACGGAACATCATAATCGGAGAAGACGGCATAAAATTCCTATAAAGGAATGTTAAGAGGAATTATTGATTAATCTCAGGTTATTCATCTACGGTATGGGGAAAAAATGAAAGAAAATGAAATAATACACGCCATTGAAAATGAAATTAAAACCTATTCAGTGTGGACCATTGGTACAACAGATGATCCAGACCGAAGAAAGAAAGAGCATCCCGATCCAACACATTGGTATAACTGAAGAGCGGATACTGAAACTGTTGCAAGAAACGTTGAAAAATATTTTCTGGGACGAGGTGTGAACAGCGCTCCTGATTGGAAGGAACAACCAGTTTTCGTATACATTTTTTTATCAATGCAGCCTTGACGAAAAGTGCAAAGCCAGGAGAAATCAACAAATTTTTACCGGTAAAATGGGCTGTCAAATCTCCTCCCCAGCGCTATTTGTTTTAAATCAAATCATAATCCTTAAGGATTAATGTTTAGCGAGTGCGCTTAACGTTTTTTTATGACCTTGTGCAATTTTAATGATTTCTCGAAATTCTTCCTCAGCAATTTTTTTCCTTGTTTCCTGAGAAATATTATCTTTTAAATTTTTTGATTTTCCCATATTTAATCCACTCTTTAATTTCCGTTTGGGTATAATAATTTTCTCTTATGCCGATCATAATCTTCACATTACTTTCTGTATCAGGTATATTGAATTCTTTTCTATTAGTTACAACGAATTTTTTTGTCGTAAGAAAAGCTGTTCTTTTATTCCCACTTTCAAACGCATGTATTCGCGTAAGTTCAAGAAGTAAACAAGCTGCTTTATCATATAAATCTCCGGGGCACGCTTTCGTTACCTCTATTACTTTCTGGATGTACGAAACACTAATTGTTTTAGCTGTATCACGTTTGCTTCTTCGAAACATTTCAATAGCAATCGTATTGTTATATTGAATTTCCTCTACAGTAGGATAGATAATTTCGGCCATCCAATAATTGTAAGAACAAGAAGTCTTTAATCTTTGTGTTCCTTTATCAGGTTTTTAGTATAAAATCTAGATTGTTTTTACCGGTAAAATGTGCTGTAAAAACTTCTGTTCATTATTTTTAGACATTAAACAAATCATAATGTAGAAGACACATGAGGTTACATGAGACATTTATCATCAGTAAGCATATCGTCGTCATTACTCCACCATCGGCACGGTCAACCAATAGTATAAATATATCCCATACTATATTTTTATGAGGTCAATAGTCTTATGAAAACCCATATCGCACTCCTTCTTGTTGTTAGCCTCCTCCTCTCTCCATTATTACCGACACAATCGATAGCACAAAATCAAAATATTTCACAACGAACTTTACCAGCACAAGGAAAAACAAATCAAAACATAGAAAAAAGCTGGAATTACTCCATCATCCGGGACGAGTATGGTGTCCCCCATGTCTTTGCGAACACCAGAGAAGAGCTCGCCTATGGAGTCGGATACGCTATCGCAGAAGACAGGCTCTGGCAGGCGGATCTCTTCCGCAGAGAAGCAACCGGGCGGCTCAGTGAGCTTGGTATCGGAAATACCAGCATCGATTTCTGGGCACGGATCCATGGGTATACCACAGAAGAAAACACGCAGCTTTTCAGTGCTATCCAATCCCCCTACCGAGAAATGATTATCGCGTACGCGGAGGGTATAAACCAATATATCGCAGAAGCAGCCGCAAACCCACAAGAGAAGATGCCGTATGAATATATCCAACGAGGTATCATACCAGAGCCATGGACTGTTGAGGATTCACTCGCAATCGGTCAACTCATGGTGAGACGATGGGGAGAAGGCGGTGGCATGGAGCTTCTTTTCACTCTTGTTCTGCAACAACTCATGCAACGAAACGGGATACTCAACGGATGGAAAATATTCAATGACGCCTGTCCTCAGAAAGACCCAGGTGCGACCACCACCATCGAATCAAATGGGACACGGCCTCCTGTTAAAATACCATTCATCCCCCCGGTTTTTCCTCAAACCCAGGGTCTTATGCAATCTGCACAATATATTATTTCCATGAATGCCCAGGAACAACAGTTCTGCGAGGCATCCGGGCTGCTGTATCACTTCGGTAGCAACGGCTGGGTTGTGGCACCTGAGAAATCAGAAACGGGAAACGCTTTGTTACTTGGGGGGCCACAAATGGGTCATTCGATCCCGCAAATCGTCGTCGAAGTCGGCATGCATGGTGCAGGGATCAACGCAAGCGGTATGACCTTCCCCGGGGTGGGTCCTGCTATCGCGATTGGTGCAAACACCTATGGTGCCTGGACAACTACCTCTGGTCTTTCTGATGGGGTTGATACATACATCGAAATCCTTAATCCATTGAATAAAACCCGATATCGTTTCAACGGATCCTGGTACAAGATGGAAAACCGAACTGAGATTATTTATGATCAAAATGGAACACCGCATGCGTATACCTGCTACCGGACCATCCATGGTCCTGTCCTTGACATCTACTGGAAACCCTTCATCGGGGGAATAGCGGTATCCTCTCGCATGGCGTTCTGGAAACAGGAACATCACACCATCGAAGGTGTCATGAGTTTTCAGGAATGTACAAACATCACCGAATTTGAACATGGTGTTAGTAAAATAGTCTCATCCCATAACTGGTTCTGGGCTGATAGAAACGGTGATATCGGTTATTACCATTCCGGGTATTACCCACTACGACCAACCTATGGGTTTCTGCATCGACGCATTGACGACCGATTTCCTCTTTTAGGCACTGGGAAAGAAGAATGGCTTGGCATCGTCCCTTTCGAGGATCTCCCAAAAGCACGTAACCCGTCCTCTGGTTTCTTTGCAAACTGGAACAATAAACCGGAACGGAGCTGGGATCATGCGGAAGCAGAAGTTGGCCCTCTCTGGGGAGAAGGTCATATCGTCGTCCGTATTAAGGAACTCCTCGCAGCAGATCCTGCGATTTCCTATCAGGATATGAAGGATATCTGTCGAAACGTTGCGTACCACGACGCGTACGGCACCTATTTTAAACCATTCCTTCAAAACGCGATAAATACGAGCAGTGGAGTACCCCTTGATGTGCAACATGCACTTGAAAGCTGGGATTGCTACCTGAACAATGGGGATGCAGACGGATTCTACGATGATCCTGGTCTAACCATTTTCAATGCATGGTACGATGCGTTATTTGATGAAATACTGCTTGATGAGCTCAGCGGTCTTGTGAAGGATTATTCCCATAGCCTTCTTCTACATATCCTTCAAGGAGACTCATCGAAACTTCATCTTCTCTATAAGCACTACCTCAATGATACTCTTAAGACGGTGATTATTGATGCGTTGTTCCAAGCGCTCGCAAATCTTGAAACTCAGTATCATACCACGAATGTCTCACAGTGGTTAACCCCTGTTGATATGGTTGATTTCTCTGAACTGGGAGGCCTTGGATCACCCGTCATGCCGTATATGAATCGAGGAACATACAACCAGGTTATCGAGCTGCCCAGTTGGACAAAAGAGCCTCTGATTTCTCCAAGAGGTGAAAGTGTACTCCCCCCTGGTCAAAGCGGATTTGTTAACTTTCAAGGAGTTGCTTCCCCTTTTGCATATGATCAACTCCCCTTGTACACTTCATGGATGTTCAAAGATATGCATATCGCGGGAGATGACCTCCCCTTCAATTAAAAGAAAAAATCTTTTTTAACTTGACTTTGTCAGATTCAATTTTTAATCAAATCAGTAATTGATACA
>DATLAF010000014.1:0-3994 GCA_035527635.1 Thermoplasmatota archaeon
TTATCTTGGAAGACACTTTTTACAAGCGGGATGAACGGCTTCCAATCAATCTGTTGTTTCATCAGTTCTAAACGATCCCCAAGACCCTTCACTTTTTGGTAATGCTGTTTCAATATAAATTTGTCAAAACTCACCTTCACCCCTCCTTACGTATCAGGAATGGTGAAGGGTCAAATAGAGGTTTCTATGCGGGGTTATTCAAAACCCTCGATTGTATAAATATATTATTCTTTTCCATCTTATTTCCTTGTACACCAGATAGAAAGCAATCCGTTTTGTTTTCTTTAATCACCATTCTTCTTTAGATGAGGAAAAAGAGGAATAAGGAGAATATCCGGATTTCAGATGAATAAGCCAAAGAGAGATAAAAAAAGAAAAAAAGAGAAATAGGGTATTTCTAGTATTGTCCTAATTGACTTTGGAGTAGCTGTAGTACTTTGAACAAAAAGGGATGGTTCTCCAGGAATTTTAAAAATAGTGTCTGTATCGCGGCATTTTTAGGCATGCTTACTTCTAAAATCGTCCAATCGCTAACGTATCCTATTTCATCCATTGCTTGGACTTGGATCCTTAACGTGCCTTGTTGGGCGAAAACATGAGAAAACACTACTTCTTCTCCTGATTGATAAAGTTCTGACCAATCGGTGGTTTTACCTTCACCCCAATTTATTCTATAACAGACATCATGGTCATCAACATCAGTTGTTGACACGGTATACTCATAGGTCTCCCCGACCGTTCCAGAACTAGGACCATCGATCGCTGGTGCGTCAGGGGGGGTATTCCCAGTAATTTCCACCCGTAGTATATCAGACCATTCACTGGTTGCACTTTTATTGTCTCTTGCAATAACTCTTACCAAATATGCACCCATTCCAGCCCATGCATGCGGCACACTTAGTGGTACTCCTGAGGTATAGGGCCCAAGCCAGTCAGAGATATCTCCAAAGCCCCAGTCAAATTGATAAAATACTGGTTCTCCATCTGGATCGGTTGTTACAGTCGTGTATGTGAGGGTTTGATTATAGACACCCTGAATCGGCCCTTCAAGGGTTGGTTTTATCGGTGGATTACTAAACTCACCTATCTTAATTTTTAACGCAGGGTCCCCAAAGAGTAAACATCCTTGGATGATCGCCCGCCAGGTGCCATAGGAATAATCCCAGTTGATGGTTGGTGCCATCCGGTCCTTTGACCAGGCCTGTCCTTTTCCAAGCTGCCAATTGTTTAGGCCTCCAGAGTTGTTCCGCGTGTCAAAGAAATAATCCCAGAACTCCTTTTGTTGGAATGCGCTACTGGAGTTCGTGCAATCGAGATTTCCCCATCCGTAGCAGGTATTATACACAGCCGCAAACGCAAGCTCGGTGTCTGAATGGAACAGCATGGAGTGTAACACGCCATCATCTGCTGCAGAGAAATCACCGCAGTGACAGCCGTAATCGTGGATGAAGAATGGTTTGGTGTTGGTGTATTGGCTCTCCCAAGAGGAACTACCGACATCAAGAGACATCGAAGGATCCGCATGAGCGATACCAGAAATCAACGTCACTTGGTCGTTATTGATAGCATTTTTTAACCCAGCGATCGCTGCTGATTCACTACCGCCAAGCCAGCCGCCAGGGTTTGGTGGCTCTGCGGTCCATTTGACAGAAAGGTTAAACGGATTTCCCGGGTTGACCGCATTCCAGGTCTCGAATCCGTACTGGAAACCAGCCCACGCGGGGAAGAGCCCGTCATGGTTCGGATCAGGACCAAGCCAGTTCGTCGTTCCTTTAATCGCACTGTAATCCTCGAAATCATCGCCTTGGCAGCTCCATCCCGTGTCCCCACCGTAAAAAGCAGCATTATCGAGATAGTCTAAGTCAAAACTTGTCCCATAATAAAGTGTTTTTTTAATCCAATTGGAAACATCTTGTGGTACATCACAGGTGAGACGCCCGATGTAGAGCTCAGAATATAAATCAAACCCACCATCCCCTTCTTCACCCCAGAGGTTGTCGTTATCAGCGTTAAAGTTTAAATCAAGGTTGCTCCAGTAGACATCCGCATCAATGTTACTTTCATAGGCTGTTTTCATTTGCCGTGCTGGGATCGTATCAGCATCACCTGCGAAAAGGACATATTTTGTTTCCCAGTCCTCATACGCATCTTTACAGAACTCTCGAATATGTGCTTGTTGGTCATTGAACAATGGATTAACGTTCTGATAATCAGCACAAGCATTAATATCTTGAACAGTAACCAATGTACAAGTAAGTCCATCGGTGGTTCTATGATAATCCATTAAGCTATTCCAGTTATACGGGGTAGAACCTGTGGTGTTCCAATAGTTAAGACTATTTGATGTCGTGGTAATTATCACGTAGTCGTAATGCCCGCTGGGATCACAGAGACCCCCCGGGTAACTAAATGTGGGTATATCTCCGGTATACGTATCGAGAATATCAGTATTAGAAACTAATGTTTTGACCCATGCTTGATCTTCAGGGTTATTTTTGTAAAATTGATTAGTTTCACTGGTGTCTTTCAGATCTATATTGACGGTCATTTCTGGGTAGTATTTAACAGTTCCTTGACTGGGATTATATTGAACCGGGTGTAAATTTATTGTAAGAATTGTGTACCCATGAGAATATCCAATTTGGTAATCATCATATAAATATCCAGGATACAGTGATGTAGCTGAATAGACGTTATCATTCACCACAAAGTCTCCAGGTGTCGCTCCAAATGGTACAGGGTTCTGGTATGGGAATATCGGTTTTTCTGTTAAATCGTCTATCTGGTATTCAACGGGAGTTCCTGTCACTTGAATATCTTTGACGGTTTTCATCGGTGGTAACAATAGTGATACCGGTTTTATCGGCATCATTGGTTCCCCAGCGTTTTTACCAATCGGAAAACACCCGTTCATCTCTATTAGTGTATAATCTTTATTGTTTTCAAAAGTGGTTTGAGTTTTTGGTTCTGTAAACAGGAATGTATAATTCAACACTTTATTTGAGTTTGTTGATGTGCTCTGTCCCCCATTGATATTTATCGCTGTAGCCACAGACGCTAAAAGGATCAAAATACAAAAAATCGCCCCTATGGCACCTCTGCCTGTAGTTCTGATATTTAAAATTTTTTCTCGCATGTTTTACCTCCATTATTATAATTTAACCACATTACAATCAATTATTTATTAAGTTATTAATGCTCTATTAGTATTTATATTTTCATTAGTACTTTTTAAAAAAATATTTTATGAATTAATATCAATAATAATCATAATATTGTCCTTAACACTTTAAAAATGGTATAATCAGACGATAAATTCCCTGTAAAAATGAACTTTTTATACTTTATTGAACATTACTTTTTATACTTATTGTACAATGGGTAAGACATTTTATACTACCATGAAAACAGAATAGTGAAAAAAATTAAATAAAAATAATATCAAGCCAAAGAACCTAAGTTTCGGTTGGGCTCTCTTTAAAAGAAGATAGTGGGCCAGGCCGGAATTGAACAGGCGATCTCCGCGTTGTAAGCGCGACGTCATAACCACTAGACCACTGGCCCATGTCGTATTACCACTGGCTTGAAGTATGACCACTGGCTTAGAGATAGCCAATGTCTTCATCTTTTCGCCTCGGTGGTAAAATGACATCAATTCCTGTTTTAAATGTTTTAAGGTCGATTTCATTAGAGAGTAGTTTATCAAGCCAGACCTTTGCTTTCTCATCTGATGAAAGGTTCTCAATGTTTGTTGATTGAATCTTATTGAAGTATTCCTTGGTCATTTCATCAGTGGTATGGTCGTAGAGTAGTGTTGTCTCTATTTTTTTATGTCTTGCCTGTCGTTGAAGAAATTTAGGATTGGCATGTTGATTGAATCCATCAGTGATTGCGCTAGGTTTAATGAGATAAGGATAGATATTCTTCTGCAAACCTGTCCTTAATGCAATCTTCTTTGTTAATCTGGAAGATGAAATCACTGTCAAGCGACGGA
>DATLAF010000015.1:0-10408 GCA_035527635.1 Thermoplasmatota archaeon
GAGTGTCTTCCTGGGGTTCTGATCCCTATCGGAGAGACATCTATGTCGAAATGGACACTATGGCAAAGGGACCTCTTGGACAGAATAGTTCGATTTCACCTCATTCAAAGGAACTGCTCAAAACAGCCTTTGATCGACGAAATATTGTATGTCATCTCGATGACGGTTGCATGGGTGGCGGTGGAGAAATCATACCCTTTGATCGACACACCTATCGTAGTGAACTTAAGACGTTCTATAACACTTATTTTCTTCATAATGATTCAGAAAACTGGCGGAGAGGTGTGTTTCGCTATGCAATGATTATCAATGATTTTGCAGCAGCAAGTGGTATGGCGTATGTAGGAGCACATCCATGGCTCTACTGGCATGCACAAGGCAGTAACACCTTTGTCATTAATGCACAAACCATGCATAAGATGTCAATAAAATTATTCAAACAAATAGATTTTGTGTTTGCCAGTGCAATAATGCATGAATTCGGGCATATATTCGGTATTGATTTTATGTTCCCGATGGGATGTGACATGAAGCGAACCATTCACCCGCGAAATCTTGCGTTTTGGCTTTTTGGTAGTTATAAAAGCTGTATGAACTATCGATATGTGTATTCAATTCTTGATTATTCAGATGGATCCCATGGATTGTTTGATTATGATGACTGGTCAAACCTTGATTTTTCTTTTTTTGAGAAAAAGACGGTCAATTCATGGTAAACCAGAAAAACGGTGATGATTTCAATAGTCAGTTGTGAGATATTTTACCACATTGAGAATAATTTCACCGGTGACGTTTACATCTTCTGGGTCAAAATATTTTAATACATCCCCTTCAGAATGGTTTACACCATCTCTATGATGTAATGACCATCCGCTATCTTTCAGGAAACATAACATCTCACACGTAGGATGGCTTTTTTCAAATGCTAATGGATTACTGACGATACCTTTTTTCAACCAGACATATTTGAGACCACTTGAACTATTGACACGATCGTCGTACTCTGCTTTTTGAAGAAGCAGGGAGATTTTCGCTAACAGACCGATGTTATTTCCCATGATATTCAACGTTAATGTTTGGTCATCTTGTTTGAATCCCAGCTGGTTTACATCGATCATGTAGATTATGTTTTCATCAGTGTGTGTTGATGCGTAATGTTTTGCTCCTGCGCAAAACCCCTGTTCTTCCCCGGAGAAACCAATGAATTTCATTGTATACTTTGGTGTGATATTCTGTTCCTTGAAATATTTCGCAATCGCTAGAACCATCGCCATTCCAATCGCGGCATCAGCAGTACCTTGGCACCACCAGGAATCATAAAGACAATCCACGATCACTGTTTTCGTTGGATCTGTGCCGTTCATCTGCCCAATCACATTATGACTAATAATTGAAGTATTCAAATGCTGTGTGAACGTAAAATCAACTCTCGTGTTCTGAATATCCTGTAGGATGATTTCACCATCGCTTTTATTGATATAAATAAACGGGATATGATTTTGATTTTTTAACAGATTCATATCATGGACATCTTCATTGAAATCATACAAAATTATCCCCTTGCAAAAGTCAAGATAGTTATCCCATGATAACGAATAGAATACTGGGATCCCTCCCTGTAATTGACGAATGACGTAATAGTTAAAATAAAAATTATCAAGAAACGGGATCTTGCTTAATGGATTATATGGGTAAAACGCTCTATCTTGAAGTATTAAAACAAATGGTTCAAGCCTGCCTACTATTTTTTGCTTCAGTATATACAATGATGGGGAGAGTGGCGGACGTATGACCGTGAGATTCTCATAGTTATAGGTATGATTCAGATCATGATTGTTTTCAGAGATTTTAAACCATACCGGGGCGATATACGAATCAATTTTTTTCTTATTAATTTTAACAGAGTAATCAAGTATTTCTAACTCATGAGTCAGATCAGGATATTCCTTGGTATCCGTAATCTGTTCTTTGTAGGTGTATAAACCCAAAGCGGTCATGTTTTCATAGATAATCTCTGCTGCGTTCTGTTCACCTTTCGTCCCATATGCTCTTCCTTTTGCGATCTCACCATTTGATTCATTATACTCAGTGAAAATGATATTGCTGAGATTCTCAGTAATATTATGGATATACTGTAAGTCCAATTGTTCAAATGAATAGTCATAGGTTTTCTGTTGATTTAATTTTTCTACATCAGCTAAAATGTTTGGGGTAATATTTCCAAAAAATAAAACTATGATAGTAGTGATAACCAACAATTTTGTTATTAAATTTTTATTTAGCATCTTGGAATATCAACTCTTCCTAAATGATTTCACCTTCTCGTTTTTTTATCATCGGATTCTGTGACAATGTTGAAATTGATGCTTGGCGCGACTGTCACACCGATAAAAAGTAGAATGATTCCAACAGCTAATGCTATCCCCATCAAAGGATTTCTACTCATTATTTTTCCTGCCCCTTTATCATATTTATAACAACCTCCTCCTATAAGAAGATTATTCATTCGATAAAGACTTAAAAAATTTGAAAAACTAATAAATTCAGATCCAACAGAAGAAAACAAACATCCCAACACATCAACAACAAAAGAAAAAATATTATTTTGGTTTATACTGCTGTATCTTCTTGTCTGCTCGCTTTCCACTCAAAGTAAAATACAGGAACACAAACCCAAGCTCACAACCAAAGATGACAAGAAAAAACAAAAACGTGACAAGAATTGTTCTCGGCTCAAACCCATACGAAAGCGTAATTGACCCAAGGAATGGGATGAACATCCCAATCAAAATCAACAGCAGAACCTTCAGAATATCTCTATTTTTTCCCATGCCGGTATCGATAACCACTGTCCTATTAAAAGATATTTCTCCTTTTTAATACGAGAAGGTCCCTTGAATCAGCAAATTCGTGGGATAGGGTCACCCAGTGGTTTACGGATAAAGCGCTTACCACCAACCGTGGTTTGCAGCACAACACGAGAAACCGTATTGGTCGCCTGCCCAATGATTGCTGCATGCTTTCCTAAGGGATGTTTCCGTAGCACAGCAAGAACGTCCTCAGCTTTTTCTTTAACCACACCCAGGACCACCTTACCTTCATTACCGATCTCCAAGGGGTCAATACCAAGCATGTTACAGGCAGATTCCACTCCGTTAGGAATCGGGATCGCATCTTCATGAAGAAGAATTCCTACCTCTGATTTCTCAGAAAACTCATTGACTGTGTTCGCAAGCCCACCACGCGTCGGATCCTTTGCTACGACAATGCCTCCTTCAGCAAGGATCTGTTCCATGAGACCATTCAATGGCGCGACATCTGATTTTATGGTTGTCTCAAAGCCATACCCCTCCCGGAACGATAACAGCGCGATGCCATGCTCCCCGATATTCCCTGAAAGAAGCAAGATATCCCCTTCAGAAAGATTACTATCAAGTAACCAACGGCTCTTGAATTTCCGATGTCGTTTCACTTCCTTGATATTACTCTCAAGAACCTGACTGCGTCTTCCGATACCGCTGGTGTTAATCATGAATTGCTGAATCGCACCCTTTTCAACAACCTTCGTATCCCCCGTTATGATCGGAACGCCTGCTTTTCCTGCGGTCCGTCCCATGCTTTTTACAATGAACTGAAAGGTCTCCATGCAGAATCCTTCTTCAATGATAAACCCAGCTGATAACGCACAGGGTTTTCCACCGACCATTGAGACATCATTAATCGTTCCACAGACAGCCAACGACCCGATGTCACCTCCAGGGAAAATCAATGGTTGCACCGTATGAGAATCTGTAGAAAACACAATATCATCGATAACGCCGGCATCATCAAGATCAGCAAGGGAAACCTCTGCACCACCCTGTTTTGTAAAAAATTTCAATATGTTTTCTTTGATGAGCTGATCCATCAGTTCGCCGCCAGCGCCCTGTGCAAGTGCAATTTTTTTTACCATGGTTTCTCCAAGAACACCGTTTTTTTATATGGTATGCGATACAGAGGATTTATTTATATTCTCTGTTGCTATCACTACAAAATCATGTGGCAATGGCAGGATTTCGTTCTAACAAGCATCAATTTCGGATTTATGATAACCGCGATACCAGCGATCATGCGAAATTACCATCTCAAAGAAGCAAAAAGCCAATCGCTATCCATGTATCTTGCAACAGCGGTCCTGCTGACGGTAATGGCCTATGTTTTCTTCACCCTTGAAATGCTACTGAGCGCTCTTTCTACTGCCGGAACCGGCATCATGTGGTACGTCTTGACCTATCAGAAGGTAATCTATTCACGATGAGAAGGTGAACAAGAAATGACACGCACGACTCTACTCCTCTGCATCGGCAACCGGGATGGAGGCGATGATGGAATCGGACCGTACATTGCAGATAAAATGTTAACAGACTCCAAGAGCTATATCGTTCTTGATTGTGGTACAACACCAGAGAATTACACGGCAGTCGTCAAGAAACAGAAACCAAACTCCCTTATTTTTATCGATGCAGCAGACATGAACCTCCCACCAGGTGAAATACGAAGAATCCCAAAAGAAAAACTTGGGACGATGCACATCAGCACCCATGGGATACCACTTGTGCTTCTCATCACGTATCTTGAGGCGGAAGCAGAAACAATAATCCTTATTGGCATACAACCCAAGCGAATGTCAGGTACCATGAGTGCCACGGTAAAAAAAAGCGGTGACCACCTAATTGATCTCCTGAAAAAGAAACAATACGAACAGATACCAACCCTCTAATACGGGTATTTCTTCCCAAGGACCTCAGTTGTTGACAACGCAGCAACCGCTCCCTTGGCACACGCGGTTACCACCTGCCGGAGACCACCGGTAATATCACCAGCGGCATATACACCCCGAATGCTTGTTCGCTGTGCGGCATCAACCACAACATACCCGTTTTCATCCATCGTTAAGTGAAGTGCCTGTGCAATCTCATTTTGAGGTAATACCCCAACAGAAGCAAACACCCCATCGACAGCCAACTGTGACCGTTCTGTGGTTTCTAAATTAAAAAGACTAAGCGAGGAGACCGCGTCTTTCCCATGGATCTTCTCGACAATCGTATTGAAAAGAAAATGCACTCCTTTTTCCCGTGCCTCATCCTCATAGATCTTCTCTGCACGGAACTGATCACGACGATGGATAACATAGACTTCCTTACATCCTAATTGTTTTAAAAAAATAGATTCCATAAGAGCGGTATTGCCACCTCCAACCACAGCAACCCGTTTTTCTTTAAAGAAGAAACCATCACATGTCGCACAATACGACACTCCCTTACCTACAAGCTCAGATTCACCAGGCACATCGAGTTTTTTATGCTCCGTACCAGTACAAAGAATCACAGCCCCAACCTGATATGTTGCCTTTTCAGTCGTAATCATAAAGCCAGTCGACGATGGTTTAATATCTTTAACATCCTCGTAGAAATGAAAATCGGCGTATTTACTCGCATGCTGCTTCATCTTCTCAACAAGATCAATCCCAGAAATGGAGATAAACCCAGCGTAATTCTCGATGTTCGGAGCAAGTTGTAAGAGTCCACCCCCGCTCCCACGATCAAACACAACCGTGGAAATCCCAGATCGTTTCGCATAAATCGCAGCGGAAAAACCAGCAGGACCAGCACCAACAATCGCTAATTCATACTCCATGGAACACCTCATTGAATATGTACTATTTCAATGTTTTAAACACCTCTTACGGCACAGTGTTTAAACAATGGTTTAATAACATTGAGTGTTTCGTACACATACTCCCGAGAATAAGGAACCGTCTTTTCAAGAACGGATGACATGAGCGGCGAAATTGGTTTGAATTGCTGCAGATAATACGCATCTGCTCCGCTAAGCCATTGTGCGATTTCAATGATGTCTTCTTTTTTTAACAGACCGGGGATGAATGTTGTTTTGAATTCGTATGCTGGTGCGTTATTTCTAATAAGATTAATCGAAGCTTCAATCTTCGCCATCTCCACCGGCAGACCAGCGAGCTGATGATATTTACTTTTAGGAGCTTTCACGTCCATGGCAACGTAATCAACAAGCTGTTTTTCAAACAGTTCACCAAGTTTTTCTGGGAACGCACCGTTCGTATCAATCTTAACAAGAAGCCTGTGCTTTTTTATTTTTTCAATAAAATCAACGATATCGTCTTGCCCCAAGGGTTCTCCACCAGAAATCACCACACCTTCAAGTTGTTCTTTTCGTTTCGAAAGAAACGAAAGGATTTCATCCTCAGGGAATAACTCAGCGGTTCCCAGCGCAAGACTCTTGTTATAACAGAACGGGCAGCGGAAATTACAGCCGCTGGCCCAGACTATCGCACTAATCCGATCTGGATAATCAAGCAATGATGTTTTCTGAAAGCCACCTATCTTCATTGCGTTACAAGTACCTTTTCCCGCAGGTCAAATGTTGTTCGATCACGGAACTCCTGCTGTTTTCCCTTGTTCCATTGGTTCACCGGACGGATGTACCCGACTACCCGAGAGTAGATTTCACATTCCGTGGTTTTTTGTACAGCTTGACAGGTTGGGCAGAACTGATGCTCACCAGCGATGTACCCATGGTCTGGGCAGACGCTGAATGTCGGAGTGATGGTATAGTAGGGGAGCGAATAGCTCTGAGCAACCTTCCGAATAAGATTCTTCGTTGCAGTCGGGGAGGGTTCCTCTTCACCAAGGAAGATATGAAGTACCGTGCCACCCGTGTATTTTGACTGTAAGGAATCCTGCAGGTCAAGAGCCTCAAACACATCTGTAGTGAAACCAACAGGAAGTTGTGTTGAGTTAGTGTAGTATGGTTCAACGTCCCGTCCACGGTTTTGCGTGTAGATCTCCTGGTTGAATGTACGAATATCAGGATATTGTTTCTTATCGATTCGTGCGAGTCGATAGCTCGTCCCTTCCCCCGGTGTTGCCTCCAGGTTAAAAATGTTCCCTGTTTCTACCTGGAAATCCGCGATTCGTTGACGCATGTAATCCAGAACTTTCTCCGCAAACGTTTTCCCTTCAGTGTCTGCGATGCTCTTGTTCATGAAGTTTAGCAATGCATCGTTCATACCAATAAGACCAATCGTTGAGAAATGGTTCTTCCAGTACTCCCCGAAGGTTTTTTTCACATCGTTAAGATAGAACCGCGAATAGGGATGTAACCCGCTGGCGGTGAGGTTCTCGATGAGGTCTCGTTTGATCTCCAGGCTCTGCCGTGCAAGCATCATCAGTTTGTCAAGTCGCTCAAAGAAATCCGTGTCATCTTTTGCAAGATATCCGATCCGTGGCATGTTGATGGTGACGACACCAATAGATCCAGTTTTTGGGTTCGCACCAAACAGCCCACCACCACGTTTCCTGAGTTCACGATTATCAAGTCTCAATCGACAGTTGTGTGTCAAAATACCGGTAGTACCGACGGTGAACAAAGGTGTCCCATTTTTTACCTCAAAGCAATATGCAGTATT
Source organism: Thermoplasmatota archaeon (assembly GCA_035527635.1). Classification (GTDB taxonomy): domain Archaea; phylum Thermoplasmatota; class E2; order DHVEG-1; family DHVEG-1; genus SM1-50. Next base: position 7,484 of record DATLAF010000015.1, read on the forward strand.
GTTGGATATTGACGTGATGTCTTTTATCTTTACCCACAGTTTATTGTTTTTCTTAAACCAGATATCTCCATAATTTTTTCTGTTTAATTGATATATTAATACTGCATAATTTGGTTCATTTCCTAATCTTCCTTCGGGTCGTGCATCTTCGTAAATACTTGTCGTGGTTCCAAGCGTTGCTGCAAGCATGTTTAACGTTTCAACCATCTGAGGTGAAGAGGTATAAATTCTATTTCTGTTCCCACCATCGGTATCATAGTGACCATCGAGTGCACCTTTTCTAAATTCCTTGCTCGCGGTAAAAATTCTTGCAGTATATTTTTTATCTCTTTGTATTCCTTCAATATAATCTTTACATAAACCTACTGCGGCCTTGGAATGGACCTTGACGGTTGTTAATTTTGTTTTTTTATCAGCAGTAATTGTACAATGCGCGCCGAAATACTGTTCAGCGATTTTAATAAGTTTGGTGATAACCGTTTTTTTGAAGTGATTTTCTAAAGAAAACACCACTGATGTATCACCATCAAAGGATCCACCTCCCGCATATGCTCCAACAAAATATCCTAAATCTTTTGTCCCCCCGGAACCCTCATATTCTTGTAGAGAGTAGGGGAGATACATTCCTGATCTAAGGTCTTTTGCTTTTACAACATTTTCTTTATTATCGGTTGGAGCACCCATTATATAGTTTAAATGATGTGAAGACATTTTAATTTCATGACCATTTTCCAATCTGATTTTTATCATATGCTGGTCATTCCATTTGTTAAATTTTCCTCTGATAAATTTCCCAGCACTATAGATTTCATATTCCTCTTGGCTGCTGTTTCCTTCATAGATATTTCTAATCGTTGAATACTCAACGATTCTTCCTCTTGAAGATTTAATAAGAACTTTTTCATCGCCAGCAAGAGGACACATCGATCGTGCATCATCTGGCTTCATGTCGCTGTTGATGAAATTAGAAAAATAGGGTATGCCGTATTTCGCCGTCATATCCCAAAGTGGGGCAAGCCCCTCATTATTCCAGTTGAAATCTTTCGTTATGTTATAGGTTGGGATAGGGAATGTGAAGGGTCTTCCTTTTGCATCTCCATCGTACATGATTTCTGCGAACGCGTGGTTCATTATATCCATCTCATCGGAGTATTCACTGTAGTTATTGTCGGTAAGATCCCCACCGATGATCGCTGGCTCCTCAACCATGTAACCAGGGACGGTAAGGTCCATAGTAACATTGGTGAACGGGCTTTGAAACCCGACTCGTGTAGGCACGTTCATGTTGAACATGAATTTCTGCATTTCTTGTTTCACATTCTCATACTTCAGGCCATCTTTTTCTATGAATGGCGCAAGTAGTGAATCAAAGTTCGACAACGCTTGTGCTCCCGCTGCCTCACCCTGCAGCGTATACAAATAATTGACGATCTGCATCAGTGCAGTGCTGAAATGTTTCGCTGGCTTGCTTTCGATTTTCCCAGAGACTCCTTTAAAACCAAGCAACAATAAATCCTTCAAATCCCATCCCACGCAGTACGCTCCGAGTGTCCCAAGGTCGTGAATGTGATAGTCTCCCCTGGTGTGAGCGTCCCCGATTTCTGGTGGATAGATTTTATTGAGCCAGTAATGGGAGATAATACTCTCGGTCGCGTATACATTTAACCCCTGAAGAGAGTAGCTCATGTTGCTGTTCTCGTTAACTTTCCAATCTAACATGCTGAGGTAGTCATCGACCACGTCGATGTCTTTGAGTAATCCTCCGATTTCTCGCATGTCTTGGTGTTGTTTCCGGTAGAGGATGAATGCTTTGGCGGTTTTCGCATGGCCGTCCTCTATGATTACTTTTTCTACGACATCCTGGACTTGTTCGACGGTAGGAATTTCACTGCGTTTTAACTCTTTTTCAAGTATTGAGATTACTTTGTCAGTGAGTTCAGCTGCTTTCTTGTAGTCTTTTCCACCGACTGCTTGTGCTGCTTTCCAGATTGCTTCTGTGATTCTGACTGGGTTGAAGTCAACAATTTTCCCATCTCTTTTTTTTATCTTTCGTATCATATGTACATCTCCTCCTATTTTTCTGTGAGATTTTTAACCTCTTTTTCAAAGCTGGTGACGTCAGTGAACTGCCGATACACCGATGCGAACCGGATGTAGGCGACGTGGTCAACTTCTTTTAATGCATCCATGACGTATTCCCCTATGAGTGAGGTTTCGATTTCTTCTTTTCCAACGCGCCTGATTTTTTCTTCAATTCCATCGATCATTTCTTCGATTTTTTCATGGGTGATTGGACGTTTTTCAAGTGCTTTTTCTATTCCGTTTCTTATTTTACAGCGGTCGAATCGTTCTCGTCTGCCGTCTTTTTTTATGACGAACAGGGGTGCCATTTCGATGTATTCGTAGGTCGTGAATCGTTTGTTGCAGCTGAGGCATTCTCGTCGTCTACGAATGGATCCTCCCGTATCGCGAGAGTCGGTAACCTTCGTGTCAATATAGTTGCAATAGGGACAGTTCATCTCACCACACCAGATACAATATATAGTATAGCAAAAATCTTAAGCTACAAACTGTAGTATAGTTGAATGGTTTTTAAGTCTTTTGATTTTTTGAAAAAAATACAGTTTTCTTCCGTCTTATTTATTAACAATTCTGATTGTGAAATGTTAGAGTTTGACGCGTGTTGCATGCGTGACTGCGAATTGTACAAGCTCATCGACATTGATTTTTTGTTCTTCGGTACGTATCTGCTCAAGACGCGCCTGTGTCGATGGTTTGTTTGGAACTGCATCACAGCCATGCGCTGGGGTAATTGATAACTCAAAGGTCCCAACCTTTTTTGCAATCTGAATCGTGTCTTCCTTATCAAATCCAATCAATGGTCTGATGATTGGGATGTTGATTGCTTGTTCCACGACGCGAATA
>DATLAF010000016.1:0-3130 GCA_035527635.1 Thermoplasmatota archaeon
TATCTCCCAATACGCTGGTGAGATTATCTCTGCTCTATATCCACCAGCATATTCTGCTTTGAATTTAATTGTTATAGGGATGGGCCCAAGCCAGAAAGGCATTGGATTTCCGATTTCGAACCCAATACTTAAATCTCCTTCCCAGAACCAAAGGTGTTTGAACCATTGTTCATTTGTGCAAGAGAAAGATACCATACTCTTTGCCCAAACAAACTTTGGTACAATAGGGATTGTAACTCTGAAATTTGAACTTTTTATAGTGGTGTCTATTTCCCAGGTACCACTTCCCAAATTATTAGGATAATTTTTAACGTTAATATCACAAGAATAACCTCCATATGAAAGATAATCTCCACCTAACGGCCAGGGTACAGGAGCATTGTATACACTAGAATCTATCTCAGGAATATAATTTGTATTGAATGGAATTTGCACATACCAATAGCTACCGGTCCATGTTGGATTAGCTCCTGTAAGATCTATTAAAACTGACATCCATTCTGGAGGATTAAATGGTGGAGGGCTACCGCCACCACTAACTATTGCCTCAATGTTATAATTAGCATCAATAGGAGTAGATTGATACTGTAACTCATACCAACCATAATCTGGGTGATAGAGCCAATCGCCCTTCCCATCAACAGCAGGGCCCTCATCAATCCCTGCAGGATATTCTCCAGCGACATTAAATATCTCAAATGATATCCAGTAATCTTGGTTAATGTTTAATGTAATAGGGGATGCGAGGTCTATTCTTACCCATCCTTGGCCTGAAGCTGTAGCAGATTGTTGAGCGATCAAAGAACCAGGATTAGTTGCGGTTCCTTGGCCATAAACTTTTAAAGTTAATGTCCGTGAGTTAGTTTCGCAATGGTAGAAGCGACCAGCAACTAGACTCCCACCGCTATATCCTGATAATTCTGTTGGTGTTAGTCGTATCGCTCGTTCTATAGTGTCATCTGCAGACCAACCTAAACACGCGTATGCTACACTATTGTAATAATAAATATTATTTTCATCAAATAAGCTTGGAGTTTTTGAATCAATATTTGTATCAATGCACCCACATATATTACTAACTTCAAAACCTAAATCATTTTCATTTGCTAAAACATTACCATTCATCAGAATTGGTGTAATACCTGTTCCAAACATTAAAACAACTATTGCTAAAACCAAGCTACTATTCAACCACTTTTTTTCCATGAAAACCTATTCCTCCTTGACAATTGCAATCTCATAAGGGGTTTTAAATGTATCTAAAAAATAAATTTCATAAAACTATTATTCTTTACATGGTAAGTATTTAATTCAAAACGGTCTGAAACCGTTTCTGAAGCGGTCTAAAACGGGTAAAGCCGGTTCTATACTTTCGATCAGATCAAGCGGCAGATAACCCCTCTGAAAGCCTATCTACCGGTGGAAAAACTTTCTACGGGGCTTTGATTACTTACTACTTTAAAGCGTTCAAATCCCTTCCTCTGCACTTTTTTATCTTGACAAAGATTTAAATAACCAAGGATTGTTTATTTTTCTATATGGGGGAATGAACCTTGATCCGGAAAGGAATAGCTGTAGGTACTATTCTGTTGTTTCTGGTTTCTGTTGTGCCGTTCATCCACGGGGAACCAGATGATGTGACTGAAGAGTTCACAGTCAATGAGGATTCCTATCAGTATGCGATGGACTGGTCTGTATATCTCACGAATCAAACAACAAGTGAGGGGAACAGTGAACTATTCTATACTAACATTGATTCTTTTAATGATTCAAATACGGAACCGATTCCTTTGAGTGGTCCGATGGATTCCGCATGGCCGATGCATGGACATGATGTGTTTCATACCTGTCGAAGTAATTACAGTACTGAGAACAATTTAGGGATTGAAATCTGGCGTGTTCGTGGAGATAAAGCTGGTGCTGTTTGGGGTTCTGCAGTAGTTGATAATAACGGAATTACTTATTTTGGTACACATGGTTCTGATTCATCCTTGTATGCAATGTACCCGAATGGAATAAGAAAATGGCGTTTTCATGCATCTGGTATTATATGGGAGACATCAGCTATCGCTGAAAATGGAACTATATATTTTACTACATGGGGGGGATTTGGACATGTTGTTGCCGTTTACCCTAACGGGACACAACAATGGTTCTTTAATGATGGTTATGATAGTGATTCCTCGTCATCACCAGTTATTGGTAATGATGGTACAATATACTTTGGCAGTGATTTCAAAAAAATATATGCGGTTGCTCCCAACGGCACTGAAAAATGGCGATATATAACTGGAGATATGGTGATGGGTTCTCCAGCGATTGGTCAGGATGGCACTATCTACATAGGTTCTTGTGACCATTATCTCTATGCATTGAATCCGAATGGAACACTTCGCTGGCGTTATAATACTGGTTCTTATATCAAAGGGTCTGCCTCTATCGCTGATGATGGAACTATCTATGTTCCCTCTTTTAACGGATATTTCTATGCCTTGAATCATGATGGGACTTTGAAATGGCAGGCATCCACTGGAAGTAGTGTAGCCGCAGCAGGAGTCGCTCTTGCAGAGGATGGCACAATTTATGTTGGTACGGAACAGCTCCGTGCATACTATCCGAATGGGACCTTAAAATGGTGTACAGATGTTCAAGGTTCTGTCTATGGTTCAATCCCTGCAATTTCTGCTGACGGGACTATATATGTTAGTGCAGGTTCCTCCCTTGTAGCAGTTAACCCTGATGGAACTGAGAAATGGCGAAAAGTCTTGTCGAATGAACAGGTACGTTCCTCACCAAGTATCGGAGAGGATGGGTGTATCTATGTCGGTTCCGAATTCAGTGATTACGGATATCTTCATGCCTTTGGGACTATGGAAAACAATCAGCCACCTGAAAAACCAACCATAGACGGACCTGCACAAGCAAAGATACGGACAAGCGTGACATACATCTTTCAAGCAAATGATACAGATAACACACCAATCTCATACTATGTCGATTGGGGTGACGGCGCCAATGAACAGACCATGGACTATATGCCAGGTTTCGCAGTCTCTCTTAAGCATACCTGGACGTATAAAGGAACCTATACTATTAGAGCAAAAGCCATTGATACATTTGGCCTCGAATC
>DATLAF010000017.1:0-12495 GCA_035527635.1 Thermoplasmatota archaeon
ATCGAAGCTTCATCGCAACTCAATTACTCATTGACCGGGCATTTTCAGGAACTATTTACAATATGATAGGGGGTATAACTGAATGGAAGCAAGCTGGTCTTCCGACAATCTAATTAATTCCTTGGAGAATTGAGGTGAGAAAGTATATGATAAGTTATGGATTTACCAAAGAAGTTGATGTACCATTTGAAGAAGTCATTGAACTTGTTTCAGAGGAATTGAAAAAGGAAGGTTTTGGTATTCTGACAACGATTGATGTGAAAGAAAAATTTAAGGAGAAACTTGACATTGATTTCAAAAAGTATGTGATACTTGGTGCTTGTCATCCGTCAAGTGCGCATAAAGCTATTCTTTTTGAGGAAAATATTGGTTTGATGCTTCCCTGTAATGTTATTGTGTATGAACAAGGGAATGGAACTGCAATTTCTATCATTAAGCCTTCAGTTGCTATGCAAATGATAGATAATAATGAGTTGAAAAAGGTTGCAGATACTATTGAAACAAAATTAAAACATGTATTTGATACAATACAGGCTGGAGATGGTTAAATGTATGGCCTAGTAAGTTTGCTCTCGACTATTAGCTCTCCACTTGTCGTCCTTGATGTCGATGATTTTGGGTATATGATGGACATGGACCATATGATGAATTGGTGGGGATTCCCGTTCATGGGGTTTTGGATGATTGGTCTCTGGCTTATTTTTATCGTCATCGCGTTTTTAGTCTATAAGGATGCCGAGAAACGAGAATTGAATGGTTTACTCTGGTTTATCCTGATAATCCTACCTTGGGCAGGGATTATTTTTCTTATAATCTATCTGATTCTTCGTAATGAAAAATCTCCGCAGATTTCAGCTCCAAAGAATGCACAGCAGATCTTAGATGAGAGATATGTGAAAGGTGAGATAACCAAAGAAGATTACGAACAAAAGAAAAAAGACTTGAAAAGTTAATAGTACATAATCATCTTTTGTCAAACGTTAGCACAAAAACATAAGTCTTAAAACCGTGTTAATGCTTGTCCAATACCTGTTCTGTTATTTTTATCTTTTCCAAACATTTAAATAAATGCACTGAATGGCAAATATTACCTGTTTATCGGGGGAGGAATACATTCATGAAAAAAAGTTGGTTGAGAAAAAATGTGGTTTATGTACTAATCCTGTTGTTTGTTGGAGCAAGTGTTATTCCAAACATTAGCGGAGGAATTGGAATTAAAAATAAATCAGAGCAAATAGGAAGGTCTACAACTGATTGGTGGCCGATGTTCCGTCATGATCCTGGAAACACCGCATATTCACTTTCCAAGGCACCAGAGGAGTGGGTTGAATACTGGAAGTACCAAACCACTGAATTTATCATAGGATCACCAGTGATTACTAATGGAAAACTCTACATCGGAACACTGGGAGATTATAAAAGACTCAACACTTTATCGGAAATCCCTATCCTACTACAACCTCTCTCTGAAAATGGCAGTTTGCTTTGCATAGATGCCGCTGATGGTGGTTTGATCTGGGAGCATTCCAGTGTATTTATCATAACGTCGCCTGCGGTGGATTACGGCAAGGTCTTCTTTTCCTATTTAGTCAATGAGGATGAGGGAAAGATTGCTTGTCTTAATGCAGAAACAGGAAATCAACTCTGGGAAAAATCTATTTACTATTTCATCACTTCTCCAATAATCTCTGCAGGGAATGTCTATGTCGCTTCCTCAGGTGTGGATGTGCCAATGGGAACAATTTATTGCCTTAACGCCACAACAGGAAATCAACTCTGGACCTATACACCATCGATAATTGACTATATTTCTTGCTCTCCTGCAATTCTTAATGGAAAACTTTATTGTGTTCATGATAGCATGACAGGGATTTATGTTTCCTGTTTAAATGCTGTAACAGGACAACTTATTTGGGATGTGCAGATGACAACCGACACATCGATTCAATCTTTTTCAATTGCTGCTGCTAGTGATACTATCGTGGTCGCTGCGGCATCGTACGATGGAACCTATGGGAAAGTCTATGCCCTTAATCCAACAAATGGAAATGACATCTGGAGCTATCAAACCGATGAATGGTACACCCAATGGCCAGATATCGTCCCTTCACTGACTATTACGTATAACAAGGTGTATTTCATCACAATGCTGCTCAGCTCCAACAGCGTCATCTATTGCTTAGATCTCGATACAGGAATTGAATTATGGACGATGGATCTTGGAGATATCTCAGCGTCATCACCATCTATTGCCGATGAAAAGATGTATTTCACCACCGTTGGTGGTTTAATCTACTGTCTGAATACCACCGATGGAGATTTCATATGGAGCACATATTTCAAAGGAGGGGTTTCGTCGCCTTCAATCGCAAATGAAACAATTTTTGCTGTTGATAACCCTGGAACGATATACGCGTATGGTGCGCCAAGAGAACCAGAGATACCAACCATAGAAGGTCCAGTTAACGGAAAAATAAAAACCATCTATAATTACACGTTTTTAACAACAGATTTGCAGGGGAATGATATCTTTTATTATATCGACTGGGGCGATGGCCAATCTGAGAACTGGGTTGGCCCTTATGGATCAGATGAACAGGTTTTAATCGGTCATACATGGTCTAAAAGAGGATCCTATTTAATCAAAGCCAAAGCAAAGGATATCTATGACTTTGAAAGCGACTGGGGGACACTATCGGTGAAAATGCCTTGTTCGTACAACATACCATTAATCCAGTTCTGGGGGAGATTGCTTGAGCGATTCCCCAATGCATTTCCAATATTGCATCACATCTTGAGATACTAAAAATACTCCATCTTTCTTTTTTCGTTGATTCGCATAAAAAATATGAGTGACTTTCAACCATCCCCTACGATTTTTCAATTATAATGATTTTTATCACTACCTTTAGATGATATTGAACACTTGTTACCCATTTTTAAAAAAGAAACGATTCGAAAGAGGAGAGAAAAATGGTTGAGTGCGAATAATTAGAGTTAATTTTAATATTGAGGACTTTGAATAACCTGTTTGTATTTGGCTTTTGCTGTTTTCAGTCATGAAAACAGCTTGAAATCACTGTTTTTACTCGTGCTCTTCCCTGTCTTTTCTCGTTTTTCAGACAGATCTTCTGAGTGTCTACATAGCTACCGCTAATCGCTTACGATCCAACGTGACCAATTGATACAAATCGTACGCGAAACACTTAAACATCTCCTTGATGTAGACGCGTTCAAGTGTCTTGACGGCTGTTCTATCGCCTTTGAACACTCGTTTGATGACACTGAACGGACGTTCACCTGGTGCGCGTATTCTACTGATCGCCTTGTTCCTCTTCTGTTCTCCACCATTCAACTTCCGACCGCGTACAGCCCGTTTCATCGTCTTATCCACCACATTCGCTGCCTCTAGATGTTTCCCGAAATACCCTTTATCCCGATAGACCGCCTGGTCACCATCCTTGACCAGGTCGACGTCACCATCATGCAGATTCGCAGGAGTCACATCAAGGTCACGGATCAAATAATGATCGACATCGAGCTTGATGTGTGACTTGTACCCGTAATGGATCTGTCCATGTTTCACACTGTATCCACCGTCTTTGTCCATATGCTGCAACTGTTTCTCAGTGTACTCGACCGGTTCACCTTGACGTCGTGTCCGTTTCTCTTGTTGAACTCGTTTCTTCCCTTGATCTGCTTCGATGAAACTGGCACCCTGGATCACCCCCTTCTTCACCTGAAACCCCTTAACGTTCAGCTGTCGTTGTAGCTCATCCCAGATCTTTTTGTCAACACCGGATTCCTTCAGTCGGTCCCTGATCTTCCAGATGGTGGTGAAGTCAGGGATCTTTTCTGGGAATCCCAGAAAATTCCGGAAGCTTAATCGGTCATGACATTGGAACTCTAGTTCAGGATCCGAAAGACCGTACCATGCCTGAAGCAGCATGGAACGGACGACGATGAGTTCATCGGTATGCGGACGACCACCCGTAATATCATTATCCTGGAAAACACTGTCAACGAGCGGGATAAATGGTTGCCAGTCAATCTGTTGTTTCATCAGTTCTAGTCGGTCGCCAAGTCCTTTTACTTTTTGATATTGTTGCTTCAAAATAAATTTGTCAAAACTCACCATCATCACTCCTGTTATATTGGGAATGATGAAGGGGCAAATAGAGGTTTCTATGATGGGTTATTCAAAACCCTCTATTAATAACTGAGTACAAAAAAATATCATTTTTTGCTTATTTTACAGGTAGTAATCCGGACTATTTTTCGGTATCCTTTTAGCGGCTTTCTCAATAAAGTATATATTCATGGATTTATTGTTTTTCTTTTTTGGATCTTATTTTTTGATAGCCTCGATGAAGGTGTTCAAGGAAATGTGCTAAAAAGCGATCTGTTCGTTGGAGCTGCCGCATAAGGATTGCTTCCTCAGAAAGGAATTGCGCTTTGAGATGATGGATGTCTATTTTCGGTGAGAAGAATACATAGAGGGGAATTCCAAGTGCTATGGCAATGATTCCAATAGCTTTGATGTACAAGGGGGTTGCACCAATCAGGAACATGCCGATGAGATAGAGACAAATCACAATGCCAACGATAGGAAGAATACGCTGTCCATGCAGTTTTTTCTGTTTATTTCTTTTCCCAAGGACAAGTAATGCAAGACAGGTGAGTAGGAATGCAAAGGCTAGGTTAAAAACAGAAAAGGAAATCAAGTCGACAAGACCAGAAAAGATACTAAGAGAAAAAGCAATCGTGCCTTGTACAAGTAAAGCCATGTACGGTGTATGGTACTGTGGATGTTCTTTTGAAAATAGTTTTGGAAAAAGACCGTCGATTGACATCGCATAGGAAAGTCGTGCGGTCCCAAGGGTTCCAGATTCATCAGAACCGGAAACAGAGATCAGCGCACCGATCACCATGAGAACTGCTCCGCCTGCTCCTAAGAGTGCTATTCCTGCCAGAACCAGAGGAACCTTTGTTGTTTCAAGAACGGTCCAATGAAGAAGACCATACACAACAAAGTTCGTGAGAAGATAGAAGACGGTGACAATAATCATCCCGGTGATAATAGATTTAGGAATAGTTTTTCGTGGATTTCTTACTTCACTTGCGGGAAGTGTGCCCATTTCAAAGCCGACGTACGCCCAGAAAATCAATACCAAAGCAACACCAAAATTTCCAAATCCAAACGGTGCAAATGGGAGGTAATTTGATGCAAGTGTCTGAGGGTGAATTACAAAAAAGCCGATACCAAGCAGGATAATGAGAAGAAGTGGTGCGAGTTTTACAATCGTTAAAATATCGTTAATTCTCCCCGCGGTCTTTACCCCTCTTATGTTGACATACGTCAAGGTGAATAAAAACAATCCTTTGACAATGATTTGTTGGTAGAACTCTAGGCTTACAAAGTATTGGAGATATTGAACGAACGCAATCGCGAACACGGGTATTGAGAGTATTTCTGCAATCCAGATGCTCCAGCCGGTGAGAAACCCGTAGAAATCATTGAATGCTTCAGTGACATATGCAAAGGGGCCGCCAACGCGTGGAACATAATAACTACAATACGCAAATACTAGTGCAATAATGGTTGCGCAGATGCCTGCGGCAACCCAGACAAGAATTGCTGCTGGACCAAGCAATCCTGCGGTCAACGCCGATGCAATATAGATATCTGCCCCTACGATGGAGCCGACGATAATGCTAGTCAGATCAAAGGAGGTAAGTTCCTTTTTGAGAGCCATATGAGAATGGTATTCAATTTTACGGTATTCAATGTTCTCTTTTTATTTCAGAGGACGTTCTCCTTTTTTCCTTTTTTGCTTTTGTCGTTGATTCCGTTCGTGTTCCAGTGTTGCAATAAGATCGAAGAGTTGTTGTTCTGTGGATTTTATTAGTGGAAAACAATGTCTTTGTGGACATTCGCTGTCAAGGATTGCTGACTTGAGATCTTTATCATAGACCACCGGATAAAGAATGCATCCTTTCGGTCTTTTGTCATAAATGGTACATTGTGTCCCATTATGAAACACACAACGACCCTTGTCATTTCGTAGCTGTAACCAACCATTATACTCTAAGACAAAGAATTGGTACTCGTACCCAATTTTTTGAATGGTTTCGATGTCACGATACGAAAGTATCATATTCGTATCGATGCAGCATTGTATACATTTTGTTTCAAGACAGCAGTTCGACATACCGTATCATCGCAAATATCCTATAGTTTTAAAAACCATCGTGTGTTTCTTATTCCCTAGAATAATAAGAAATCCCAATGATAAAAGGGAGGAAAGGGGAAGTTGAAGAGTAAAAAAAAGGATTTCGTATTCTAACTCTGCAACCCCCAAAATAAAATGCAGCCAGCTTTTATAAATGTTTCTGAAAAAGTCTTTATACTAGCCCAGAGGTCCCCATATGCGAAACATTTATAACATTAAATGAGATTGTGAATCTTAAGTCTCCACGATATTAAAAGGCAATAAAAGAGATAAAAAATCAACTCTTATAGAATAAAAACATCATGGGGGTAAACAATAATGGCAAAAAGTAGCAAAAAACAAATTGACCAAGATGAGAAGCGGGTAATAGAGCAGCTGCAACGAAATTCAAATGAAAGTATCGATAAAATTGCAAAAACCTGTGGGTTTTCCAGACAGAAAGTATGGCGCATTATCAAACGTCTGGAGAACAATAAAACAATCTGGGGTTACACAGCAATACCTGATAAAGAAAAACAAGGCGTCCGCCACTACATTATGCTAATTAAACGATCAAACGAGCCAGCAAACGACATCATTGACAATATTATCGACGGATTCAAGAAATACGCAGGGAAAAATCTCGGCATTTTCGTTCAAACCGCCTGTATGCTCCAAGGAGAATACGACGTGTTGCTGAGTTTTACTGCAAAAGATATCATCGTTGCAAAACGATTCACGGAATTCATCAACAAAAAATATTCATCCTACATCAACAATATTGTCATGTTGGAGGATATTTTCTCAATACGAATCAGTGGGATGATGAATCCAAAAGTCGACGATCTCAAAGAATTCTTTAAAATAACATAATACACCTGAGGGCCACGCCCTCCCCATTTTCTTTTTTTTATATCAAAAGTATATTTCAGTTAAAAGAATAGTACACCATTTTTTTAAGGATCCTGCAAGACAGAAAATGAAGAGAAGGGGTCTAAAAAGTCTGGGAGGAAAAGAATGAAAAAAGAATTTTCAATCAATTCTTTAGACCCCCTCACCATCCCCTAAACAAGAAACAAGTACATAAAATTTGCTCCTTACCACCCCTCCGCACTATGACCAGAACAACTGAGAAGCCTCGTATAATTTTTTTTGAATTCAATAGGTTCTAACCGCATAACGTGAACAAAACAACAATACTTAAAACAAATTATACAAAACGCGAAGACCAATAAAAGAAAAAAAATAAGAAGGAAACCGCAGGTTCCTACAATCTTCTTTGAAGTCGAAATCTGGTGATATTAATGATGAATCAAACCAAGGGAGGTAAGCTCTTGAGAGAGTTTCTCCACAGCAAGGGAGACATCAGTGATTTTTCGAGCACCAGTACATACGATCTTCCCTGAACCGAACAGTAACATAGCTACCTTCGGTTCTTTGATCCGATAGACAAGCCCAGGGAACTGCTCAGGCTCATATTCAACGTTTTCCAAGCCGAGAGCCATTGCGACCTCGTTAAGGTTCAGCTCGCCACCAAGATCAGAAATCGCAACGATATTCTGAATGACGATATCTGGGTCTTTGTAGACCTCGACGCCTAACTTCTTCAGTTTCTCAGCAATGATATTAATCGTGGTCCTAACATCCTCGATGTTTTTCGCACCAGTACAATTCGCTTTCCCACTTCGAAACAAAAGGGTCGCGGTTTTCGGGCTGCTTAAACGATACACAAGCCCAGGAAACTGCTCAGGTTCATATTCTGCTTCTTCTAATGATTGTGCGATAACGTCAAGATCCAACTTATCGGAAAACGACGTTGACGCGACAATATTTTCTACGATTACTTCGGGCATACATTTTCCTCCTTCTTTATACCAAATGATAATAGTGTCTCTAACATTGTATCAAGAGCAACGGTCACTTCTTCAAGTCCTGCTCCGTTGCAAACAACCTTCCCCGAATCAAACAGTAGTATAACTGTGTTTGGGTCCTCTCCTTTATAAACCAGTCCAGGGAAAACCCTTGGGGCATACACTTCAATGTGCAGGGATTTTGCTAAGCTCCGTAACCTTAGTTTCTGACGAAGATCAGTAGAGGCGGTCACATTCTGCACCAAAATCTCTGGTGTTCCCTGCATCTCAACACCAACGATATTGAGACGATCCGTAATCATTTTCACAACATCATGGACCTCATCCATGTTTTTTGGTCCGGTCACCACGACGGCCCCCTCCGAAGATAACGCCGCCATTGAACGAGGGTGAGAGAACTGCAATATAATTTCAGGGACGTCCTCAGGATGATACTGAGCATCAGGAAGAATTTCCGCTATCTTTGGTAAATCCAGAGATGATGAAACAGAAAAAGACACGACTATGTTTTCCACCTGGACCTCCGTCATAAGAAAATTTCCCTCCTTGAAGTATATAAAGGCTTTTTATAAACATTTCGTAAAAACCGAAAATATCGATGAAAAACTACCACACCTTATCGATATCGATATCCTCTTCGTCACTGTCTTTTGTCCTTTTCTTCCTGTTACCCTTTTCTTCAGTGACCTGATCAAGAAGCCCGTGGAACTCATGGGTCCTATCCTGGATTCGCCGTTCACAGCTTGATACCACCAGCTCCCCTCTGGTTTTTTCGATAAGGCTACGGACCATGTCCTGTTTCTTTTTAATAGGGACCAAAGCAGAAGGATAATCAAAACTCATAATCGCATCATAGATCCGATCCATATACTTCAGGTACTCGTTAGCTTTTATCGTATTTCCTTCAAGCATAAAATCCAACGCACCCCGTCGCAGCTCTCCGACAACATCACAGAGCCCAAGTAGGTACGCACTGTACGTCGTTTGAATAATGTCCGGATCAGGGAGATCCTCGCCTTTCATGATATTATATAAGCATTGGATTTCAACAAACTCTTGAGCGGCATTCTCCACGAACCCAGCATGAAAAATATCAGGATGATCCTTGGTGCCATCATACAACTGCGCAAGTTTCGCAGAGGCTTGCTTGATGTAACTCTCCGCCTCATCTATCTGATTCCGGTGGAGCTGCTGGATCCCTCGACGACAACTGATAATAATATCCCGGGAGGCTTTCAACGCATCCTCCCGTATTTTCTCTTTTGCCCCAATACGCTGGTCTATCTTTTCGATAATGCCCTCCAGATTCTTCATGGCATTGTTGGAATTTTCTTTTTTGCTCATTTTCCTTCCATCATTTTTTTATTCACCCAAAACTCAGGGGTTTTCCCAGAAAGAACAAGTAACATCTGCTCAGCACAAATCTTTCCAGCACGTAGTTGCCCTTCTTTCGTCGATGCACCAATATGAGGAGTGCAGATGACCTTCGGATGATTCACTAACTCTTTGAATGTTGGTGGTTCCGTTGCATAAACGTCTAGGGCTGCTGCCTGGACCTTACCGCCATTCAAATGCTTTAACAGCGCTTGTTCATCGATGACGCCACCCCGAGCACAGTTAATGATGATCACACCGTTTTTCATCTTCTCAAAATCAGGCTCCTTAATCGTGGCTCCCTCTTCTTTTACAAACGGGATATGCAACGAGATATAATCAGAGTCTTTGAGTAATTTCTCCAAGAGCACCATCGTAAACTTCGCATGCGGTGACTTCTGGATGTATTTATCATAGGCAAGGACGTTCATGTTAAACGCAAGAGCACGTTTCCCTAGTTCAGCCCCGATACGTCCGATCCCGATAATACCTAACGTCTTTCCACAGAGCTCAACACCCTTGAATGCTTTTTTCGCCCATAACCCCCGTTTCATCGAATGGTCCGCCTGGGGAATTGACCGCGATGCCGCAAGCATCAGACCGAACGCAAGCTCAGCAACGCTTTCTGTCGTACCGGTCGGAGCATTAACGACCTTGATGTTGTTCTTCGACGCAGTCACCAGGTCAATATTATCAACACCAATCCCTGCTCGTCCAATCACTTTAAGGTTCCCTTTGGCACCAGCATTAATGACATCCGCAGTCGCTTTTGTTCTGCTACGCACCATAAGACCGTCATAATGGGAAATCTCATTAAGAAGAGTGGCAGGATCCATTTCATTAAAAGTCACATCCTGACCAGCATCCTTAAGTTTTTGGATAACAGCATTCTCTGTTTTATCAGTAATCAATATTTTCATCACAACACCTCCATGAGGTGTATCTCCGCTGAGATAAAAACGTTTACGTCCGCTAGAGGAGTTCTCGAAAATCAATCCCAGGGTATTCTGCGTTCTCCCCAAGTTCCTCTTCGATACGTATCAACTGGTTATACTTCGCATTCCGATCGCTTCTGGCTGGTGCACCAGTTTTAATCTGCCCGGCACTCGTTCCAACCACAAGGTCAGCAATAAAATTATCCTCGGTCTCCCCGCTGCGATGACTCACCACCGCAGTCCATCCCTCATCCTGGGCCATCTTGATCGCATTCAAGGTCTCGGTGACAGAACCGATCTGATTGAGTTTGATAAGCACAGAGTTCGCCGCTTGTAACTCAATTCCTTTCTGAATACGTTTTGTATTGGTCACAAACAAGTCATCACCAACGATCTGAATCTTTCTGCCAAGTTTCCCTGTCACCTCCACCCAAGAATCCCAATCATCCTCAGCAAGACCATCCTCGATGCTCACGATAGGATACAATTCACATAAGTTCACATAGAAATCGACCATCTCCCCACCAGAATATGATTTCTTACCAATTTTATAGGTTCCATCATAGAAAAACTCACTCGACGCAGGATCAAGAGCGACCTTCATCTTACCGGAGTAACCCGCGTTCTCAACAGCTTGCAGCATCAAATCAAGCCGCTCATGGATATCCACAATTTGCGCAGGAGCAAACCCACCTTCATCACCAATTAAAACACCGCCTGCACCAAACCTCCCCTTTAACAGTTTCGCAAGATGGTGGTAACTTTCCGAAATCATACGAATCCCCTCGGTAAAGTTTTTCGCACCAGTCGGCATGAGCATATGCTCTTGGATAGAATTCTCCTGTCCAGCATGCTTCCCACCGTTGATCACATTGCACATCGGTACGGGCAGACGATAAGGGATCTCACCGAACAATTGACCGATATAAACATAGAGCGGGATACCTGCTGCTGCAGCTCCTGCTTTGGTAATCGCCATGGAAACCGGTAACACCGCATTCGCACCAAGCTTTCCTTTGTTCTCAGTCCCATCGATTTTCAGCATGAGGTTATCAATCGTTTCTTGATGACGACAATCCAAACCAATCAATTTTGGGGTAATCTTCTTATTGACATTCTCGACAGCGTTCAGCGTTCCTTTCCCAAGGTATCGTTGCTTATCCCCATCTCGTAATTCAATAGCTTCATGTTGCCCGGCACTCGCTCCACTGGGAGTCATCGCTCGAAACACGCCTTGATTGGTACGCACATCAACTTCAACAGTGGGATTCCCCCGAGAGTCAAGGACTTCGCGTGCCTTTATGCTCATTATTTCAAACATGATTCAGCTCCCCGCCATCGCCACATCATAAGGTAGCGACCTTTTTAAAAATATCGTTTCAAAAAAAAGATCTACAGAAACACTTAAGAATAGAATTCAGTTTTTCAACTTTGGAGGTAATATATTATGGTAGATGTCAACACCGCTATTATCGCATTGTTTATTATCGTCATTTTTCTGATAGCGATTCTTGCATCAGCAGTAAAAATAATGCCGGAGTACCAACGAATTGTAATCTTCAGATTAGGAAGATTAATGGGGATAAAAGGTCCTGGCCTCGTGTTGATTATCCCTATCATTGACAAACCTATTCGAATGGATTTGAGAACACGAGTCATTGATGTCCCAAAACAACGAATCATCACACGTGATAACGTGACAGTAGATGTTGACGCTGTGGTGTATTTCAGAATAACGGATCCGCAAAAAGCAATTGTTGAAGTGCAGCGTTATGACATGGCGACCAGTTTACTTGCACAGACGACGCTAAGAGATATCCTTGGTCAAAAAAACCTTGATGAACTCTTAGCACAACGAGAAGAACTGAACAAAAATCTTCAATCCATCTTAGACACCGGTACTGACCCCTGGGGAATTAAGATATCAGCCGTCACATTACGAGATGTCTCGCTACCGGAAGAAATGCTCCGGGCAATCGCAAAACAAGCAGAAGCCGAGCGAGAGAAACGATCAAGGATCATTATGGCAGAAGGAGAACTTCTAGCCTCAGCGAAAATGACGGAGGCGGCAAAACTGTATGAAAAAACGCCGATCGCTTTACG
>DATLAF010000018.1:0-6343 GCA_035527635.1 Thermoplasmatota archaeon
CAATTTGGTAAAAGAGGGCGTTTCATGAAGATAGCTGCGCTCTGCGACCAGGAGACCGCAGTCGGCCTGCGACTCGCTGGAGTCCATGAGTTGTTCATACCAAAACAAGAAACAATGATACCTCTGTTCCAAGATTTAATGAAACGAACCGATATTGGCATCGTTCTGATTACCGAGCGTATAGCCCGGAATCTTGGCTCAGAATTAAAGGAATTTCGTATCCATAAGAAACACCCGATATTTGTTGAAATCCCTGACAAGAAAGGGAAGTTAGAAGATCATGTTGATATTGTCTCTCATTTGATTAAACGAGCAGTAGGTTTAGATGTTAGTAAAAAAGAAACACAACGATAGAATGG
Organism: Thermoplasmatota archaeon; assembly: GCA_035527635.1. Classification (GTDB taxonomy): domain Archaea; phylum Thermoplasmatota; class E2; order DHVEG-1; family DHVEG-1; genus SM1-50. The sequence goes on from DATLAF010000018.1 coordinate 360, forward strand.
AGGAGTAAAATGTCTGAAATCAAAGGCAAGATCACTCGGATTTCTGGTCCGGTGATCGAAGCAGATACCATGCGTGGATCAAAGATGTATGATGTGGTTCGTGTCGGAGCAGAGCATCTCATTGGAGAAATAATCCGATTAAATGAAGATGTCGCAACCATTCAGGTCTATGAGGATACCAACGGGTTGAAACCAGGGGAAATCGTCCTATCGACCCAGGAGCCGTTATCATTGGAGCTTGGACCAGGGTTGATTGGAAATATTTATGATGGAATCCAACGACCATTACCTGCTATTAAAAAACAAACCGGTGATTTCATCGCTCGTGGCGTTGAAACCTCACCATTAGACCGGAAGAAGAAATGGGCGTTCAACCCCAAGGCAAAAAAAGGGGAGACGGTCACCGGAGGCGACTTGCTTGCGGAGGTCCTAGAGTCACCCCTTATTCAACATATGATATTAGTCCCCCCTGACATCCAGGGAATTCTTCAATTCATTAGTAACGAAGGCAGTTACACGATTGATGAACAGATCGCAGAAGTAAAAACACCCAGTGGTGTGGTGCCTCTGACGATGACCCAACGATGGCCTGTGCGGAAAGCACGTCCTGTTTTCAAAAAATTCGACCCGTCCTTACCGCTTATCACCGGTCAACGTGTCATCGATACGTTCTTTCCGGTCGCTAAAGGAGGGACCGCTGCAATACCAGGTGGATTTGGGACTGGAAAAACCGTCATGCTGCATCAACTTGCCAAATGGAGTGACGCAACTGTTGTTGTCTATGTCGGCTGTGGAGAACGAGGAAACGAAATGACCGATGTTCTGCGAGAATTCTCTGATCTTAAAGATCCGAAAACCGGTGAGCTGCTCCTTAATAGAACCGTGCTTATCGCAAACACCTCTAACATGCCAGTTGCTGCCCGAGACGCCAGTGTCTATACGGGGATTACGATCGCGGAATACTATCGAGACATGGGATATGATGTCGCGCTGATGGCAGATAGTACCTCACGATGGGCAGAGGCGATGCGTGAGATCTCAGGAAGACTTGAGGAAATGCCTGGGGAAGAAGGATACCCTGCGTATCTTGCCTCACGGCTCGCGGAGTTCTATGAACGCGCTGGACGGGCAAAGCTTCTGGGCTCAAAGCAACGAGAAGGCTCGATTTCGGTCATGGGTGCGGTCTCACCGCCTGGAGGGGATTTCTCTGAGCCGGTTGCTCAAAACACCCTTCGGATCACCAAGGTCTTCTGGGCCCTTGATGCGGATCTTGCTGATAAAAGACATTTCCCGTCCATCAACTGGTTAAAATCCTATTCCTTATATCTAGAGCAAGTCAACGGATGGTGGGAAGAGCACGTCGGGAAAGGATGGCTTAAGATGATTACCAGTGCGATGGCATTACTGCAGAAAGAATCAGAGTTACAGGAGATCGTCAAACTCGTCGGACCAGATGCGCTTCCCCCCCGTGAACGAGCACTGCTGGAAAGTGCGAAAATGATCAGAGAAAACTATCTACAGCAGAGTGCGTTTCATGAGGTTGACACCTACTGCCCTGGGAAAAAACAATATGAGATGTTACGGCTCATGCTTCATTTCTCTGACAGGATCCTTGATGCAGCCGGTAAAAACGTTCAGATCGATAACCTTATCGCGTTAAAATCAAAGGAATCGTTCGCACGTCTCGGTAAAGTCCCTAACAAAGAGTATGAGAAGATATTTAAGAAAATAGAGCAAGAGTTTGAAAAAGAAATCGATGCATTGATAAAGGAGCGTGCCCTATGAAGAACACCGATATTGAATACACCAGTGTCACGACCGTTGAAGGACCCTTGATCATCGTAGAAGGAATCCAGGATGTCGCCTATAATGAGGTGGTGAAAATCCGGACACCAACCGGAGAAGAGCGTACCGGTCAAGTGTTAGAGGTTTTCGAACATAAAGCAATTATCCAGGTCTTTGAAGGGACACGAGGGTTAGATACGAAACATACGTCTGCACGATTCATCGGGGAGACCATGAAACTCGGTGTCGCAAAAGACATCATTGGAAGGATCTTTGATGGGACCGGTCGTCCGCTTGATAACTCACCCCCGATTATCCCGACGGAGCGTCGTGATATCAACGGAGAGCCAATTAACCCCTGTGCCCGGGAGTACCCCAGAGAATTCATTCAGACCGGGATTTCAACCATTGATGGACTTAACACTCTTGTCCGGGGCCAAAAATTGCCTATCTTCTCTGGTTCAGGGTTGCCTCATAATCAGCTGGCGTCACAGATCGCAAGGCAAGCACGGGTCCTAGGCAAAGAAGAGGAGTTTGCTGTGGTATTCTGCGCGATGGGGATTACCAACGAAGAGGCATCATTGTTTATCAAAGGGTTCGAACAAAGTGGTGCCCTGGAGCGAACCGTGATGTTTCTTAATCTTGCTGATGATCCCACCATTGAACGGATCATCCTGCCGCGTCTTGCGCTTACCTGCGCTGAATATCTTGCATTCGATTTAGATATGCATGTGCTGGTGGTGCTGACGAATATGACAAACTATGCTGAGGCCTTACGGGAGATCGCGGCGGCACGAGAAGAAGTCCCTGGGAGACGAGGGTATCCTGGGTATATGTACACCGATCTTGCCAGTATCTATGAGCGAGCAGGACGGATTAAAGGTAAAAAAGGCTCCATTACCCAGCTGCCGATGTTAACGATGCCTGATGATGATATCACCCATCCGATACCGGATCTCACCGGGTACATCACCGAAGGACAAATCGTGCTGGATCGAGGGTTGAATAAGAAGAACATCTACCCACCGGTTGCTGTGTTACCTTGTCTTTCTCGGCTGATGAACCGAGGGATCGGGAAAGGACGGACCCGGGAGGATCACTATGATGTCTCTAATCAGTTATACGCGGCGTATGCAGAAGGCAGTGATCTCCGAGATCTTATCGCGATTGTCGGAGAGGATGGTCTCTCTGAACGAGATAAGAAATTCCTTCATTTCGCTGATGAGTTTGAACAACAGTTTGTCACCCAGACATCAAATGAAAATAGGACCATTGAGCAGACCCTTACCATCGCCTGGAAGCTTCTGGCAAGTCTCCCCGAATCAGAGCTGAAAAAAATCAGCGTGGAGTATATCAAAAAATATCTAAAACCAACAGAAGAAAAGAAGTAGTATGACAGAGCAAATGCTTGAGGGAGTAAATCCCACCCGGATGGAGCTTCTTGAAATCAGAAAGAAAGTCATATTGGCTGAAAAAGGACATAAACTCCTTGAGGAAAAACGGGATGCCCTCATCGAAAAATTCTTTACGGTAATAGAGAAGAGAAACACCGTAAAAAAACAAGTCGACGCTGGGTTGCATGATGCGTTTGGTTCTCTGATTCAAGCGCAAATGCTCTTGGGGGAAGCTCAGGTTGAAGATGCATCGTCCCTCTCGTTAGATATCGGGGAGTTTTCCTTTGATTATGATAACATCATGGGGGTGAAAATCGTAAAAATAAACACCGAGCACCTCCGAGGACCCTCACCACCATCCTATGGGTTCTCCGAGACGTGTGCATCCTTAGATGATGCGTATCAGAAGTTCAGCGCGCTGCTTCCTTTAGTCATAGGCCTTGCGGAAGTCGAAGAGAACATTCAATGCCTCTCCATCGATATAGAAAAGACGAAACGACGGGTTAATGTCTTAGAAAATAGCCTTATCCCAAAACTGTATGCGACCATCAAATATATCGAGATGCGGTTAGAAGAACAGGAACGTGAGGATTTCTTCCGAAGAAAACGAATCAAAGCATTAATGGAGTCAAAACAGAAATAACTATGTCGCTTGAAGATGACCCGGTCCTTGGGAGGTTTTTCGATACCCCGGAAAAAAAAGCGAAATGGATCGTCCGGTTCAAAATACTATATATCCTTTGGATATGTTTTATGATCTTTGGTATTTTTTCATTAGTTCTTTGGTTTTTACTTAAATAAAAAAAAGGAAAAAAAAGGGAAAGGATGTTTTAAACTTCCTTGCCGATGTCCCAGATTGCTTTTATTGCTAGAATCCCGACTGCGGGAGCAATGAATATCGCAAGGCTCATGGATACTCCTGAGAGTAATGATCCAATCCATGGTGAGATATAGAACCCTTGGAAGACTGCGTACATGACAAGTAATGCGATACCTGCTGTCAGAAACGCGGGTACTTCTGCTTTGGTGATTGTCCCTTTACCGAGCACGGCTAAGATTCCTACGATCGCACCGATAATCGCAAGTAACCAGGCGATCCATCCACCCATATCTGTCATAAATACAGGGGTTTCTTGTTGTTCAATGGTGTAGGCTTGCCACAGACCGACTAATAGTGCTATTAGTGCGCCTATGATAAATGCCCATATTGCTACTTTACCCATCATATCTTTTGCCATATTTCTTACTCTCCTCTAAGGTTTATCTCCAATATATTATACCTAAGGGAAACAACAAGCTTCTATTTAAAAACTTCGATTTTTTCAACAGGAGGAAATTAGGAGAAAACTCTCTCTTCCTTATTCGGTAAGCCATGCCTCATCGATCCGCTGGTACTGCGCGATTTCACCTGCGGAAAACCAGATGTTGATCTCAAATTGAGCCGTGTCTTTTCCATCTGATGCATGGATGATGTTTCTGCCGATGAACTGCCCGAAGTCTCCTCGGATCGTCCCCATCGCTGCTTTCTGTGGATCGGTTGCCCCAGTCATTCCTCGGACCATCTCAATGACATTACTGCCTTCAAGGACCATGGCGACAACCGGAGATGAGATGATGTATTGCACGGTTGGCTCAAAAAATGCTTTGCCTTTATGGACCCCATAATGTTTTTCTGCAAGTTTACGGTCGACAGCAACGAGTTTCATCGCAACGATTTTTATCCCTTTTTTTTCAAATCGACTGATGATCTCCCCGATAAATCCTCGTTGAACTGCATCTGGTTTGATCATGGCAAATGTTCGTTCTTTTTGCATTATGGTTTCACCTCTTTACGGTACATGGGGATACATCTTCTGTTTATAGAATTAACGTTTACATCCCAAGAGACTTCCCGAAAACATACAACGTAAGACTGACGATGTTAATGATGGTGTGGGCAAAAATCGATGCATACAGGTTTTTTGTCTTTAATACAACCACAGCGAACAACACCCCAAGGATAACCGCGATCACTGCGGCATATGCATAGGTGTAGGAGAGATGTGACATCCCAAAAAGAAAAGCGGTTATGATGATGGCAAGGGTGCTTCCACCAAATTTTGTGATTTTTTCGAGAAGGAAACCTCTGAAGAAAAACTCCTCACAGAAGGGTTGTATGATGACCAGCAGATAAAGGGAAGGAATTGAAAAAAGTTGCTCAAGATCAGGGATATTGCTTAATTTACTAGGATCTATCTTTGTAAAAAACATATAGAGAAGACCAATAACCATTGTAATGGCAAATGCAACAACGATGGTAATCACTCCCCAAAGAAGTGCATTATCTAATCCTTCCCGTCTGAGTTGCAAGCGAGCAAACATTTCTTTTAAAGAAATTTTATTTACCAGTTTGTACCACACGATAGGGACAAAGATGAGGCCAGCGAATACAAAGAGAAATTGAACAAAGAGAAGGGAAATCTCAAGGGTTAGTTTTTGAAAGGATGTCATAGAAGGAGTGTATATTGAGGGGATTGTTACTGAGGAAAACAACGAGATCAACGGATAGCCGACGAACAGCATCAATGTTCCTAATACCCCAAGGAGTGCAAAAAGATGGGTTGGCTTTTTGATATTAAAATCCATATGCGAGCGAGAACAGGGAAGAGTACATAAATATTTTTAAATACAATATGTTGTTACACCGTGTATGCGGGGCCTGTAGGGTAGCTTGGTCCATCCTTTTAGCTTTGGGAGCTAGAGACTCCGATTCAAATTCGGACAGGCCCACTTTTCGTTCTCGGAGAGATTTTCAGAGATACTGGT
>DATLAF010000019.1:0-3434 GCA_035527635.1 Thermoplasmatota archaeon
CAATTATGAAGGGTGCAACTACTAATGACATAAGATCTCTAGTGAGGCTAACAAATATCCGTATTTTTTTGGTACAACACCCTTAAAAAGATATTTTTCAGGAACATCAAGATTTACGGTTCCTTATCTATTGACTATCTCAATACCTATTTTTTCTATTGATTTATGATTTTTTTTTGTAACTTTTCGTCCATCGTACACGTCTTGGGATACGACCCAAATTCAACATGTTTTTCTGGCATTTCATTTTACAAAAATACAGAACAGTACCATCCTTTTTTACAAACAATTTTCCGGTCCCAGGTTCGATATCAGATCCACAGAATGAACACGTTCTCTTTTCGACCATGTTTGTCTCCCTCTTATCGCGGTCCACCAAGTTTCTTTGCTTCTCGTTGAGTTTCACTTAACATGAGAATGTCACCTAATCGAACCGGCCCCATGACGTTGCGGGTGATGATTTTTCCTTTATCCCTCCCGTCTAAGACTCGAACTTTTACCTGTGATGCTTCACCAGCCATCCCTGTTCGCTCGATGACCTCGACCACTTCACATGGGGTTCCTTCGATAACCATACTCTTAACCCTGCTTTATTACAGATTCAAGTTTTTTAACAATGTTGTCAACAAGATCTTTTTCTCGCCCAGGGTTAATAATCGCTATTGCACTGGTGGGAATGCCTAGACCTGCAGCGTTGCCAAGCTCTTCTTTGCTTGGAACATATGTATACGGAACGTTTTTTTCTTCACAGAGAATTGGCATATGAGCAAGAATTTCTTCAGGTGTAACGTCCTCTGCCATAACAATTAATTTTGCTTGACCACGTTCGACGTATTTTGTTGCTTCATTTGCACCCTTTCCTAGCTTTCCCCCATCTCGAGCCTTTTCAATCAATTCATAGGCTAAATCTTGCAGTTCTTTTGATACTTGAAATCGTACATACATCGGCATATTTTTTAGCCTCCTTTCAGAGCTTTCATCGATTCCATTCCTTAGGAAATAGTAAGGTGGGAATGTAGCCCCCATATAAAAACCTTTTTCACAGAGCGGGTACTGGACAGCGTTCTACCTCAAGTCTATCAGCAGTTGGATATTCCTCAACAATAAAACAGCGGCAGCCGTGTTTAACTAACTTTGATGCGAGCTTTTCAAGCAGCCATGCAGCAAGTTCGATTCGTTTATTTTCAATATCAACATAAAAAAGATGCGGTGGAATCTTATAGGTTTCTTTGAGCAGAGAAAGGATGCGGTCAAACGAGACATCAGAAAGGTAAATGATACCTTTAATCAAAGTCCCATCTTTGGTGATCACATCATAGGGTCTTGCGATTTTTTTCGCCCGACGTGTTATTCTATTCTTGAGTTGAACGCCATCTTTAAACGAAACTGAGCAATAATGAACACCTATAGTAAAATCCTTTTTTTGAATCAGCGCAACTATTTTTTTTGCATTTGCTTCACTTCCTTTGACGGCAGCTGAAATGTCATTTTTTATTTGATACCCCCGTCTATGAAATGCATAATAATTTCGCTCAGAGAATTCTAATTCATTCAGATTCACCCATTGAACCCCCTGTTCATCAGCCCATGAGATTAGCGAAAGGATTTCTTTTCCCTTTTTTGGGATAACCGGGATTTCAAGAGCAACATCGACCGGTGTTCTTACCATATTTTCTATCGTCTTTTTAATAAGACTTTTATTCATCGCATTCCACGTGTTTGGCATAGGATGAAAACGTACCTCATCAAGACCAGCAGACACTAAGTCAGGAAGATGTTTTGCATTTTTTAGCGCAGATGTATAGAGATGAATATGGAATTTTTCTCCAAAGGTTTGCTTTAAAAGTGTGATATAGGTTTGGACTCGTTTCCACACAATGAGAGGATCACCACCAGTGATACCTGCACCTGAAGCATTGATGTACTCTGCTTCACGAATAAGTGTGTCTGTGTCATATTCATTTTTTAACTCCCATTCATCTGCGAAAATTCTATCGGTGCTCCCTTTCTCGAAACTCAGAGGACAGTAATAACACTTCGTTGAACATTTTCCAGTAATAAAAACAACCATTTTGGATCCTTTTGCGCACATACGACACGCTGGGGAGAGCGGCGTAATATATTCACTATCATTTAGCCAGGGCGTAATATGTTTCATATCAAAGTCCTATGATAATTTCATGCTATAAAAAGTTGCGTCACCTTTGATTACTGGTGTTTACGAAAAGAGACCATGTTCATCTTTTTGATAATTCTTTTTCCGCGATTGCGATGTATGTTTTATCGATTTCAAATCCAATATATTTCACACCAAGTTTTTTGGCAGCAAGTGCAGTCGATCCGATACCCATGAATGGATCAAGTACAAGGGTGTTTTTATGAAACCCATGTAATTTTATACACATCTCAGGGAGTTTCACGGGAAAGACGGTTGGATGTGATCGAGCGTTTTGTATCGTAAGGTACGGGATGAACCAAGTGTTGCCCCTTCCCCTTAAGTCTTTTGATGCTTTTTTCCAGCGACCGATATTCGTTTTATCTTGGTATTTCACTCCGATAGCAAGGTGATTGAGAGGGACGTTCCCCGATTTTGTGAAATGAAAGATGTATTCATGACAGTTACTTAAATAGCGTGCGCTGTTAACTGGTTGGTAATGCCCAACGGCGATGTCACTAGAGATTGTTTTGTAATGACCGACATCATCTTTGGGAATAGCGATGGATTTAATCCAATGGACGGTATTTTGTAATACATAGTACTTATGGAATCGATTCGCTAGATCCAATGCAATCCATGGATCAGATGGTTTTCCACCTACGTTGAGGAAAAACGATCCTTTTTCTTTCAATACAGTCGTACATACTTTTGCTACTTGTTCCATCCAATCCAGATACTCGTTGCATGGCCGAACATCGTTATATGAGTTGTATTGTTTTCCAATGTTATAGGGCGGGGAGGTGACGATGATGTCAACAGATGCTGGATTAAGCTGAGGCAGACCTTGGAGACAATCCAAGCAATATATTTTGTTTCGTTCTAACATCGTAGATTCTCATGAAGATTTTTCTAATTTTTCTTTGTAATATAATATCTATATCCATAAAAAATTTATAATACGTACTGTTTCCGATGTTCTAATGACTCAACAACAGATAAAAAAAGAAATAGATTCACATCATATCAGATGGATCCAAATTCATTTCACAGATCTTATGGGAGGATTACGGGTCTTTCATGTCCCTGCAGACCGATTTATAAAAGATGATGTCCTCAGTAAAGGATCACGATTTGACGGCTCATCGGTTGGATTCCGGAAAGTTGAACGCTCAGACATGATGGCCGTCCCAGATCCCGAGACGTTCCTTGTCCTCCCCCATCTTGAGGGCGAAGCTCTTATCAGAGCAAATCTCTACGATGTTGACTATAACCCCTA
>DATLAF010000020.1:0-15782 GCA_035527635.1 Thermoplasmatota archaeon
ATACTAGTATTCCTCTTTTTTTACCTTGTTGGTCAATTTCCTCACGTGTTAGAGCGATAAGAGGACTTAATATTGGCAGATTACTATTTTTTTTAAGTTGCATGATGGCGGAGAGCGAGTGAAAAGGCTCTTCAAGGGTATGGCCGGTCACCAGTGCATCGCATTTTTTTTCAGATGCTATGATAGATAAATAACGGTAGAAATCGTCACCTGTCGTGTTGGTATTAATGATCTCTGCATCTGCATACCACTGAGTTAGAAATGATCGGATAGCTTCCTCGTTTGCTTGGTTCATTGTCACTAAAATAACGTTACATCCCCTATGCATTAGATACCACGCTGCGAGCAACGAAGATGGCTTTTCAACAAATGCAAGTATTTTTCCTTGGGTTCCTAAGGGAAGACCTCCGACTCCCGGGATTTTTTGGGTGAAGAGAAACGATTTCTTCTCCCGTATTTCAATAAAGAGCTCGACCTCAGGATGAGTTAAGTCTACTCTTGCTTGTGTAGCACCAACAATATCACTCCCGATGCGTACTGCAACTTCTCGACTGGTAAACTGGTGAGTTCCGACACGTGTTGGTCTAATCGCAAAACTTTTTTCTTTTGTTAGTATGTTTTTGGTGAGTTGTAGAGCATAGTGTGACATATCTTCCATTGTCGAAGTTGTTTGAACCGCTGGGCTGAATGATACGATACCAAAAATTCGAGGTAATACAGTAATGCTTTTTGAGATGTTTGTTGTGATTAGATAGATTCTCCCACGTTCATTTCTAATGGTATGCGATATATTTTCAAGGGTAAGTGCTTTTTTTATATTTCTCACAAGTATTGATTCGAAATACTTCCGAACGTATGAACTCTTAAGTGAAAGCTCACCGTAGCGTATTAGGATGATATCGTAGTTCATCGATTTTCACATCGCATGGAGATACATTAACTTTTCACTTTCGAAACCTTTATTGCATATTCTGTTGATGTGGACCTTGGTGATTCCTTTCGTTGTAGGACGCAAAGAACTGAAGAGGACGTTCTATTCACCTCCTCTGAAGAGTACCTTTATTCAAAAGTTAAGGATCGGTAGGATTTTCTATTGGTTTCTCTTGTTTGTCCCTCTAAGTATTTTTTCTGCTTTGGTTATACAAAATGACACGTTGACGTTTGTGACATGTATTTTAGCAATTGTTCCTCTTGCTCGTATCTTGGGGTATACAACTAAGGAGATCTCGTTACAGTCCAATCCAACAATTAGCGGTCTTTTTTCAGCTACTTTTGGGAACGCGATTGAGTTGATTATCGCGATTTTTGCACTCAGCGCTGGGTTAATAGAAGTAGTCCAGGCATCTATTATCGGTAGCATCATTGGGAATATTTTATTGCTCGTTGGTATTAGTATTTTCGCTGGTGGTATTCGGTATAAAAATCAGCGGTTTAATAATCAGACTATTGCCGTGTCTTCGACTATGCTTATCATTGTGGTTGCTGGGTTAGCAATCCCTAGTATCTATGCTGTTCTTACTCCAAGTGGTCCGCATAATCAGGTTTTAAGTGGTTCGGTCGCGGTGGTGATGGCGCTTATTTATCTTGCGGGGCTTGTCTTTTCCTTACGTACGCATAAGGATCTTTTTGACGCAAGCGATGAGATGAAAGCTTCATCTGAACAACCAACGATGAGTCGTAGACTTGCTGCATTGGTTTTACTAATCGTTATCGCTGTGGTTTCTATTGAGTCAGAAATCCTTGTGAGAACCATCGAGCAAGCTGCGCAGACTATTGGGATTACTCAGATGTTTATCGGAATCGTGGTGATTGCGATTATAACAAATATCGCAGAGATATCAACCGCAGTCCATTTTTCCGTTGAAAATAAACTTGATGTATCTATCGAGATTGGGTTGAGTAGCGCAATACAGATTGCCTTATTTGTCGTTCCGATCCTAATGCTTGTTAGCCAAGTGTTTAATTTTGGTTTTTCCCTTGTTTTTACCCCTTTCGAGATCCTTGCAGTTATGCTTGCGGTTTTAATTGTGAATTATCTGTCTGCTGATGGAAGATGTAATTGGTTAGAAGGAGCACAGTTAATCAGCGTTTATTCTATAATCGCGATTGCATTCTTTTTTGTCGAGTAACCAAGCTGTATTCTTTACCATTCCTGTTGGAAGACATGTTCTACGTTCTGTAATGAATGATGTGCAGCAAATGAGATATTTATCGGTGTGAGCGAGATTTTGTTTTCACTTAATGCTTTAAGGTCTGATTTCTCCTCCATATTCTTAAATTGTATAGGTGGAGTCTCATGGAAGAACTTATTTCCTTTTTTATGGAAGAGCCTTCCATATCTTGTTCTGAAAAGAGTGGTGATCTCTAAGGGTGTGTCAACTGTCGCATGAAACGGGATGTTGAGGGAAAAGAGATCAACACGATCAAATGCTCTATTCATAATAATGGCAGTAACTTTTGTAGTGATCCTGGCAGCATTTTCAAAGAGAGGATAACTTTTTGAGTTATAAAAATCAGTTTTATTGTCCCGCAGAGCGAGTGGAATGGAGAGTGATGAAGCAATGGATCTGACACCATCGATTGATCCTTCAATTGCTGCTCCTATTGTCCCAGAGCTCAACGTCCTGGCTTGTCCGATGTTCAGTCCAATGTTTATTCCTGAGAGTACCATATTTGGGCGCGTAATGGCAATATCATATAACCCGATTTGGACACAGTCAGCGGGGGTTCCATTAAGCAGGAACATTTCTACGCCTTCATATGTTATTTTTTTTATTTTTAGTTCTTTTTTAGTAGTAATTGCTTTGCCAATCCAACTCCGTCCTCTGTCGGGGACAACAGCAGTCACTTCGTATTTTTTTGAAAGTTCCTTTATTAGAGTTATAAATCCTGCAGATTTGTAACCGTCGTCGTTCGTCACAAGGATATCTGTCATCAGCAACGGAAAAAGCAGGTGATTAATGAATCTTTCCGGTGTGATCATTGTTGAATATTTATATAGCGAAAACCTATAGGATGCATAACCATGATTACGAAGACAGGTAGTGATTTAGACATTATTCTTCTCAGTGGGGAATATTATGATGATCATCCGCTTTCACCAGTGGGTGTCATTGCAAAGGTACTTGATGCGAAAGGGTATCGTGTCGGTGTCATCGAGAAACCAGAAACAAAAGAAGATTTTACAAAGTTCGGAACCCCTCGTCTTTGTTTTGGTGTTACATCCGGCTCGATTGATAGCATGGTTCATAACTATACACCGTTAAAACGAAAACGAATCGAAGATAACCACAGCGATGTAACGAAATTACCGGACCGCGCAGTTATTTATTATTGTAACAAGCTTAAGCAGTACTGTAAATCAAGTGTGATTGTCATTGGTGGTATTGAGGCGTCACTGCGGCGCTTTGCTCATTACGATTATTGGAACAATGATATTCGGCGGAGTATTTTACTTGATTCGCGTGCCAACATTCTTGTCTATGGGAATGGAGAGAAACAGATTATTGAGATTGCTCAGCGATTAAAACAGGGAACAGAACTTCGTGGAATCGAAGGGACATGTATTTTGAGTAAAGATTGTGATGCATCATTTGAACAGTTACCTTCTTTTAAGGAAGTTGTTGAGGATAAAAAAAAGTTCTGTGATATGCATAGGGGGTTCTCGAATACAAAGAACCTTGCCCAGGAGTATACGAATAGTTATATCCTGCAGTATAAATACCCAGTATATAGCACTAAGGATTTGGATTGGATTTATTCATTACCGTTTACACGAAAACTGCATCCGGAATCCTTGTTAAAAATGGGGAAGTTTTCTGTTGTGATTCATCGTGGTTGTGTTGGTGCATGCAATTTTTGTTCCCTGTCACTTCATCAAGGAAATCGTATTATTTCACGATCTGAGGAAAGCATCCTTGAAGAAATAAGAACATTAACGAGACATCCTGAGTTTAAAGGATACATCGATGATTTTGTCGGTCCGTCTTCGAATATGTATGCGATGGTGTGTTCTCGTCCTGAAGTGACAACGAGTTCTTGTCAGGAACCATGTATCCGATGTCCTCAGTTAGATAAGACTCATCAACGACTCATTTCGTTGTTACGGAAAGCTCGCCAGATAAAAGGAGTGAAAAAAATTTTTATCCGCAGTGGCATTCGCTATGATCTTGCGTTGGAAAGTAGGGAGTATATCAAAGAAATTTCCAACTATCACATCTCTGGGTGTTTGAAAATCGCTCCTGAGCATTTTTCAAATAACGTTGTCAGTTTAATGGGGAAGGATAATTCACGGTTTGATGAGTTCCTTTCGTATTATACCGCAATAAATAAACGAACAAAGCAAGGATTACGGTACTATTTTATGATTGGTCATCCCGGCGATTCTCTTAGTGAAGTTTTATATTTACACGACATCATCAGAAAAAGACATTTGGAAAACGTTGAGCAGTTCCAATTGTATACTCCGACTCCTATGACCATATCATCTTGTATGTATTGGACTGGATTAAATCCTTTTACTGGGAAAAAAATCGACGTGGTTTATGACTATACTACCAAGAAAAAGTTAAAAAGAATTATGTTAGACCTGCCTTACATGAAATCTGGGGTAAGTCGATGATATTTCCTGATAATGCATCTTTTAGTATTTTCCTTTTATTTTTTGTGCGATATCTTTCTCACGGCATTCTTTACAGCGCTCTTTATCTGCGGGCCGTTGTTCACTGATTTCCCAATCAGGATTTGTTCGTACATAGACCGGGACTGAGGTACATTGGAGATGCCAATGGTAAAGAGTACCATTTTTCTTCCAATAGTATGACATTATCCATTCCTCGTGTTATGGTATTGTTTCTCGGTATTTAACTTTTATTTTCTCCTTTAATCTATGAGTTAATATATGTCTCTTGTGATATAGAATCTATTGAGGTGAGAAACAATGGATCAAAAACAGGTATTGGAACGGTGGATAAGGCAATTGAAGAAAAACGAGATTAGCCCTGATGCAGTTGGTCTTGGTCCTGATAAGGAGCAGGCGTTGCGGTTTATCAGAGAAGAGCTTGAAAAAATCGCTGCGATGGAGAAAAAGCAGGCTCCATCGGAGCCATGAGTACTTTATTCGTACCGAAGCGCGACCACAGGGTCCATTTTTGCTGCTTTTCGTGCAGGTAGTACCCCGGCAGCTATCCCAATAAGAATTCCAACGATACTAGCTATCAAGAACCATTCTGGGGCATAGGTTAATTGAATAGAGCCTGTGCTGAGTGCGCCTCCTAAACTCTGTATATTTGTATTGAGGAGGTCAACAACAAACCAGCTTCCACTCGCACCAAGGATACAACCGATGAGTCCGCCAAGGAGCCCGATGATCGTGGATTGATATAAGAATAACTGCAGGATGTCACGACGTTTCGCTCCGACCGCCATCATTGTTCCGATTTCTCTGGTTCGTTCGGTTACCGTAGCGAACATGATATTAGCGATTCCAATCGCACCAATGAGAAGGGAAATAAGTGCGATTGCTGTGATATAGGTCCGGATAACACTGAGTACTTGTTCTATACGGACAAGGATGTACTGCTGGGTTATTACGACGAAATCAGAGTTCTGATCTTTATACGAACTTGCATCAGATCCGCCATTGTCAAGATAGTTTAAAATTTCATCTTGTGCCTCTTGTACGTGGTTGGTGTCCGTTGCTTCTGCAAGAAGAATAGTATATGCAACAACACGTTTCAAGATAGAACCGACATTTGAACCAAAATACGTAGAATAATACGGTTTTGTCGGGCAGATGATCCCAGGTGTCGCAAGAGCATTAAACATACTGGTAGTCGTACTTTCTTTTAAAATGCCAACAATCTTCGCATCAAGAGTTTTGCCATCGACCCGTCGTAGATAAATCGTGTCACCAATATGAAGTGGTTTATCTTTTCCAAAAACCTCTGCGATGTTTTTCGTGATGACCACCTCGTTTTTCCCTTCCTGAAACATGGTTCCTTCTTCTAAACCCATATTTAGAATTTCAAGTAATTGAGGGGTGCTTGCATACATTGCTTCTCCGGGCCTTGACTCCCATTTGAGTAGCCCGTCACGCTTCAATATCTTGTTAAGAGGAACAATGCCGAGCGGAGCAACTGTTTTTATGTTGGGTAAACTCTGTATTTTTTCTACATCGTTGGCCGTAAAGACAACCGATCGAACTGATAGCTGCGGTGTTGCCCCACCAGTACCTGTTCCGATTACCATGCCGGTTGGGTTAAAGACATTCCATTGTTCTGCAATAAAACTACTTACGGAGCCACCTGCGGTTGTGACCATGATTACTGAAGCGACACCAATGATGACCCCGATAAGTGTTAGAAACGTCCGTATCTTATAGGACTTCATTGCCTCAAGGGCCATCGCGAAGGTGTCTTTTATCATGATTCTTCACTGATTTCTCCATCAAGCATATTGATAACTCGGTTCGCAAACCGTTTCAACGCGATTGCATGCGTGACTAACAGAATGGTTTTCCCTTCTTTGTTTAACGCGACAAGAATTTCCATGATTTGTTCACCGGTTTTTGTATCTAGATTTCCCGTTGGTTCATCTGCGAGGATGATAGCAGGGTTATTGCTAAGTGATCGTGCAATCGCAATCCTTTGTTGTTGCCCACCGGAAAGTTCAGAGGGGAGATGGGTCGCCCAGTTTGTCAGTCCTACTTTTGCGAGAAGTTCAGATGAACGTTGATTCCGGTCTGCTTTCGTACCACCGAGAAACACCATAGGGAGTGCAATGTTTTTTAACGCTGACATGGATGGTATTAGGTTAAATTTTTGGAAAATAAACCCAATTTTTTTCCCTCTGATCTCAGCTAATTGATTATCACCAACGGTAGAGATGTTCTCTCCGTCTATAATGACCGTCCCTGATGTTGGACGATCTAGACATCCGATAATATTCATGAGTGTACTTTTCCCTGAACCTGAGGGGCCCATGATTGCAACGAAATCACTTTTCCGAATTTTTACAGTCACATTGTTTAATGCTTTGAAATCTGTTTTTCCGGTTTTGTAAGTTTTTGTTAATGAGTTGATATCGATGACGTATTCTGACATTAGTTGTCCTCCGTAGATGTGATTCTACGGCGCTTCTATTATTTTATGATAAGAGCACGAGTAACTGTTTTTATTCGGTTTGCCACAACAAGGGATTTTGCTATAAATTCCACCTCGGCAGCTTCTTTAGGACTTGATACTAGACCAACAATCATCATTTTACGTACTCCTCGATGTCTGTTTTATCTGTTTTCTTTAAAACCTCTTGTTGTACAACTATTATCGAGTGCCTCTACAGTTCTTATCTAAAAAAAGTTTTCGGTCGATTGTTTTTCCCTTTAAAAATGTGATTTATATAGTTAGTTATTACTTATATTATGGAGAAAACATTTAAATGCTGGAGGTAGATAACAAAAACAGGAGGTATTATAAAATGAGAAAAACCCTAATTGGAGGTAGTATGTTGGCAGTGTTCCTTTTAATGATGTTGCCAACAGTAGCTGCAGAAGAAGCGAAAGTAGCACAAGCTGCTCCGGCATCATCAAATCTTCTTGACACACAAACCGCCTATCTTGAGGAACTACGCGAAAAATTTAAGGATAACCCATCCCCTCAGTTTATTCTAATAACGTTGGCTATCCTGTTATTAAAACTTCTACGATGGGGCGTTATTATCTTTGGTGGAATAATCCTTTTAATAGTCCTTAGGATTTTACGAAAGAATAATACCGCAGTTGTTCTCTGATTCTTTTCTTCCCTCTTTTTATTTTCTATAGACAGAATAGCGTACAATAGAAATCTCATCCTTTTGTTTGAGCGTTTATCAATTGAATGTAATACTCTCCTTTTAACGGCGAATTAAGTGAGTTCTTCTTTGTCTCAAGCGGATACATACTTTCGATGACCCTTTAGAAAACCTTGAATATATGATATTGCTTTTCGGAGGGCTGACGAATAGGAAATAAGAGAAACAAAACATATAATATGTATATATTTGTATATATTCTACTTGTTTTCAAGGGGGATTACCAATGAAAAATATCATCATCAAAGGAGCACGAGAACACAACCTTAAGAACATCAGTGTGGAACTTCCCAGAGATACACTTATTGTCATCACCGGGATTTCTGGTTCAGGGAAATCCACACTTGCGTTTGATACATTGTATGCCGAAGGACAACGACGATATGTCGAATCGCTCTCAGCATACGCACGTCAGTTCTTGGGTCTGATGAATAAACCCGATGTCGATAGCATTGAAGGATTATCTCCTGCTATTTCCATTGAACAAAAAACAACGAGTAAAAACCCCAGGAGCACCGTAGGTACAACTACCGAAATTTACGATTACCTTCGATTGTTGTTCGCACGGATCGGTACCCCCTATTGTCCAACACATAACATCAAAATCGAGTCGCAATCCCCTCAGAAGATCTCAGAAAGAATCGCAACAGAACTCAAAGGGACCGTCATTATACTTTCACCTCTAATCCGTCAGAAAAAAGGAACCTATGAACAATTATTTAAGGATTTAAACAAAGAAGGATACACCAAAATTCGTGTGAACAAGACAATTTATCGAACTGATGAAAAAATCGACCTAGAGCGCTACAAGAAACACGACATTGAGGTCGTAATTGATCGGGTCGAGTCATCTGATACCTCTCGCCTCGCAGAAGCCTGTGAACAGGCGTTAAAGAAATCCGAAGGACTTTTACTTGTGCTAGATACATCAGGTACCGAGCATATCTATTCGTCGACCATGGCCTGTCCGGTGTGTGGTATGGTGTTTGAAGAGCTTCAACCACGAATGTTTTCTTTTAACAGTCCATTTGGCGCTTGTGAATCATGTCATGGGCTTGGAATTAAAATGGAGTTTGACCCTGGACTCATTATTCCAAATAAAGAACTAAGCATCGCTGATGGCGCAATCGCTCTCTATAAAACCATACGGGATAGTTGGAGGAATAATTATCTTGGGGCTGTCGCAAAACATTATGGGTTTGACATTTTCACCCCCATAAAAAACCTCAACGAAAAGCAATATCGTGCAATCATGTATGGCTCTTCAGAATCGATACGGTTTAACTTGGTTATGAAAAATGGTGATGCGCACTATTCCCATATTGGAACCTGGGAAGGACTCATCCCGCAATCGGAACGTCTCTACAAGCAAACTGAGTCTGAGTATCGTAGACAGGATATGGAACGGTTTATGCGGATCTCCCCCTGCCCTGTATGTAGTGGAAAACGATTAAAACAAAAAATCCTCTCCGTGAAAATCGCTCGCAAATCAATCATCGATATCACTGATATGTCAATCAAACAGTCTCTTCAATTCTTTGAAACCATCAAACTAACGAAAAAACAAGAGGAGATTGCCCATTTAATTTTAAAAGAAATCAAAGCACGATTAAAATTCTTAGATAACGTCGGGTTGAATTATCTGACGCTTTCTCGAAACGCTGGAACGCTTTCTGGTGGGGAAGCACAAAGGATACGGCTTGCAACACAAATCGGCTCAAACCTTGTGGGTGTTCTCTACATTCTTGATGAACCTTCGGTTGGGTTGCATCAGCGGGATAACAAGAAGCTTATTCAGACGCTGCAGCGATTACGTGATCTGGGCAATACACTTATTGTCGTAGAGCATGATGAGGAAACTATACGGCATGCCGACTATATCATCGACATGGGTCCTGGTGCTGGAATCCATGGGGGTAAAATCATTGCGCAAGGAACACCAAAGCAGATAGAAAACAATCCTCGTTCGCTTACCGGACAATATCTTTCAAAAAAACTCGCCATCGAGATTCCAGAGATCAGACGGCAAACAGGTCATTACATCCATGTCAAAGGATGCAAGGAGAATAACCTGAAAAACATCAACGTGGACATCCCTATCGGGATCTTTACAGTTGTCACAGGGGTTTCTGGGAGTGGAAAATCAACCCTCATCTATGAGATTCTCTATAAAGGTTTGATGAGGCAGCTTCATGAGTCACGAGACCTCCCCGGGAAGCACGATGCAATAGTATTTGATTCTGAGATTGACAAAGTGATTGTGATTGATCAAAGTCCGATTGGGAAAACACCACGGAGTAACCCAGCGACGTATACAAAAGTGTTTGATGAGATTCGAAATATTTTTACCAAAACACCGGAGGCGAAGCTTCGGGGGTATCAAGCAGGTCGGTTTTCTTTTAACGTCAGAGGAGGACGATGCGAAACCTGTCAAGGGGATGGCCTTATAAAGATTGAGATGAACTTCCTCCCAGATATTTATGTAGAATGTGAAGAATGCAAAGGAAAACGGTACAATAAAGAGACACTTGAGGTGCTGTATAAAGGAAAGTCGATTGCTGATGTGCTTGCGATGAGCGTAGAGGAGGCATCGAACCTCTTTGAGAATATCCCTTTTATACGTAAGAAGCTGGAGACACTCTCACGTGTGGGTTTGGATTACATTAAACTGGGTCAGAGTTCCACGACACTTTCTGGCGGGGAGGCGCAGCGGATTAAACTGACGCGGGAATTATCGAAGAGGAGTACAGGACGGACGGTATATCTTCTCGATGAACCGACAACCGGATTGCATTTTCACGATGTGAAGAAACTCATCGATGTCTTGGATAGTTTGGTGAAGATGGGTAATACGATTGTCGTCATCGAGCATAACATGGAAGTCATCAAATGTGCTGATCACATCATCGACCTTGGTCCTGAGGGTGGTGACCTTGGGGGGGAAATCGTTGCGATAGGTACACCTGAAGAGGTTGCATGTAATAAAAACAGTTACACCGGTCAAATGCTTCGTCCATTGTTTTGCGAGAAGAAGATATGTATGACGTAACCACATTTCCAACGAACCCTGGATGCTATCTCTTCCGAGATGCTGATAAAAAGATAATCTATGTCGGGAAGGCAAAAAACCTTCGAAAGCGCTTGAAAAATTATTTTCAAAAAAAGGAATTGGATCTTAAGACACGATGTCTAATGAATAGTTTTGACTCTGTTGATTTTTTTATAACCGATACTGAGGTCGAGGCGCTTATCTTAGAAAATACGCTTATTAAAAAACATCAACCGAAATATAATATTAATTTGAAGGATGCAAAAACCTATGCGTTTATCGAGATTACTGATGAGGAATTTCCAAGGCTTCTTATCGCAAGGCAAAAACAGGGCAACGGAAAATATTTCGGTCCGTTTGTATCAGCTCTTGAGCGAGACCATGTGCTACAGTTTCTTAATAGGACGTTTGCGCTGCGTACTTGTAAGAAATTACCGAAAAAATCTTGTCTTCGCTTTCATCTCCAACTCTGTGATGCCCCCTGTATCGGGTTGATCTCAAAAGATGAGTATGCAAAGAAAATACGAAACGTAGGCTTTATCCTCTCAGGGAAATCTAGGGAGCTTCTAAAAAAATTAAAACAGGAGATGCACACACTATCCCAGCGTTGCGATTTCGAAAACGCATTAGTTCTTCGAAATCAAATAACAGCTATTCAACATCTGCAGGACCATCAGAAGATGCAACGACAGCATACGTTTAATGAAGATATCATTCACTACCTTGTCAGGGATGGAACGGTCTATCTCATGTTGTTTAACATCTACAAGGGAACCCTGTCAACAAAGAGCGAATTTGTCTTTGATTTTACCCCTGATTTCTTTGAGGAATTCATAGTGCAATATTACTCAGAAAACCCTATCCCTTCTGAAGTGATAGTTCCCCAGAAACTCTCCGAGTCCATTGCAGTATTTCTTGTGCACAAACGGAAGAAAAAGGTTCGAATTGTTGTTCCAAGGAAAGCAGCAAAAAAACAACTCCTTGATCTGGTGTTAAAAAATATTGAGATCACGTTCTTCGGGGACGTGTCAAAGGTTGAAGAACTGCAAAGACAATTGAACCTTCAAGAACCACCCCAGGTCATCGAATGTTTTGATATCTCTCATCTTTCTGGGACGTCCATGGTTGGTTCAATGGTGCAATTCCGAAATGGAAAACCAGATAAAACCAATTATCGAAGATTCCGGATACGAACTGTGGAAGGTATTGATGACGTCGCTGCGATCGCTGAGGTGGTACGACGACGGTATACGAGGCTACAACAGGAAAAGACGGCATTGCCTCAGCTTATTATCATCGATGGGGGGGTTGGACAACTGAACAGTGCGGTATGTGTTCTTGACCGTATTGGTCTAAGAATCCCTCTTATCTCCATAGCAAAACAATTTGAAGAAATCTATCTCCCTGATTCTCCGCAGCCACTCCATCTCGGTAAAAAAGAAAAGGCATTGTTGTTTATTAGAGAGATACGTGATGAGGCGCATCGTTTCGCGATTGCATACAATCGCTTATTACGGAAAAAAGAATTGAGATCATGACCAAATTTACCTTAAAGACAAACTTCGACCCAAAAGGGTCACAGCCTGATGCAATCAAACAATTAGTCGATGGTATCAATAAAAATTTTTCTGCGCAAACATTGCTTGGGGTGACTGGTTCAGGAAAAACCTTCACCATGGCACAAATCATTCAACATATTCAACGTCCTGCGATTGTCATCGCCCATAATAAGACACTTGCTGCGCAGTTGTATAGTGAATTCGAGGAATTTTTCCCTGATAATCGCGTTGAATACTTCGTTTCCTATTATGATTATTATCAGCCGGAGTCGTATCTTCCTCAGAGAGACTTGTATATCGAAAAGGATGCGGATGTCAACCCGAAACTCGAACAGATGCGGCTTGCTGCGACCGCTTCTCTGTCGTCACGACGAGATGTGATTATTGTCGCTTCGGTCTCTTGTATCTACAATGTCGGAAACCCTCTTGATTATCAGAGACTTGGTTTTGAACTCAGGAAAGGGCAGCGTCTTCCAAGAAACGCGCTTCTCCGCCGATTGCTCGAGATTCAATATGAACGGAATGATACTGAGCTGCTGCCTGGTCGTTTTCGTGTGAAAGGAGATACCATTGATCTCATCTTGGGGTATTATCATAATATCTATCGAATTGAGATGTTCGGGGATACGATAGAATCCATCAAGGAACTGAATAAAACTACCAGTGAAACTGTTGAGGTGTTGAAATATCTCTTCATTTATCCGGCGAAGCATTTCGTGATACCGGAAAGTAGTCAGAAACGCGCGATTGAATCCATTAAACAAGAGTTGGAAGCACGACTTCCTGAGCTCCCAGCCTTGGAGGCTCATCGGTTGAAGCAACGGACGTTGTATGATCTTGAGATGATTCAGGAGACAGGATTCTGTAAGGGCATTGAGAATTATTCACGACATCTTGACGGACGGAAACCTGGGGAGAAACCCTACTGTCTGCTTGATTATTTTCCCTCTGATTTTGTGATGTTTATCGATGAAAGCCATCGTACGTTACCGCAGATCCATGGGATGCATCATGGGGAGTTTTCACGCAAGCAAACCTTGATCGAATACGGGTTTCGTTTACCTAGCGCTTATGATAACCGACCGTTGACGTTTAAGGAATTCGAACACTACATGCACAATGTGGTGTTTGTTTCAGCGACCCCAGGTGCCTATGAGGTAGAAAAATCACAGCAGGTCGTTGAGCAGATTATTCGCCCCACGGGTCTGGTTGATCCTCCTGTTGAGGTGAGAAAAATTGAAGGCCAGATCCATGATTTGATTGGTGAGATTCAAACAACCGTGAAGCGTGGTGATCGAGTGCTGGTGACTACGTTGACAAAAAAGCTTGCAGAAGAGCTCTCTGAGTATCTGGCTGAGAAAGGGATCAAAACTCGGTATTTACACTCAGAGATTGATACCCTTGAGCGTTCTGAGATCATCCGTTTGCTTCGTCTAGGGAAGTTTGATGTATTAGTTGGTATCAACCTTCTCAGAGAAGGAATTGATATCCCGGAGGTTGGGTTTATCGGGATTCTTGATGCAGATAAAGAAGGGTTCCTGCGCGATGAACGAAGCTTGATTCAGATTATCGGTCGTGCTGCCCGAAATGTGAACTCTAAGGTGGTACTCTATGCTGATGTGCTGACGAATTCGATTCAGAAAGCACTCATGGAAACCAATCGGAGACGGACTGTGCAACTTGAATATAACACAAAACATGGTATTACTCCAACGACGATTGTCAAACCAATTAAAGAAAAAATCGTAGAAATCACCGATACAAAGCATATTCCAAAAAAAGATATCCCCGTAATTATTGTCAATCTTGAGCTGGAGATGCAAAAAGCAGCTGATGATCTTGATTTTGAAAAAGCAATCGCGTTGCGTGATCGAATCAACAAACTGAAGCATTCAATGATGCTTTAGTCAGTTTTTTATGCAATGGTTTCTTCTTTGATGATAGTTCCTTTGATACCAACGATAATCGATTTAATGGGTATCTTTTTCGAAGCTTGAGAAGCTGCTTGTTGAGCGAGGGAAAGTAATCCTCTGCAGCAGGGTACATCCATGGTCATCACAGTTAGTGAGGCAATGTGTACGTCATTTATTAGTGCAGTCAGCTTTTCGAGATAGGAATCAAGGTTTGTGTCAAGTTTTGGGCAGGCGATTGCAAGATTTTTTCCTTGGAGATAGTCTTTATGAAAATCCGCAAGTGCGTATGCAACACAATCTGCAACAAGTAAGACATGGTTTCCTTGGAAATGTGAAGCGTTTGGGTTGATGAGATGTAATTGTACGGGCCAGTGACCAAGATGAGAAATTCTTCCACCTGGTTCAGCTTTTTCTAATTTTTTTTCTGCCGTAAGATCAATGATTTTAGCTCCGGGGCATCCGCAGGCTTGGTGAGGTGCTGTTGTTTCTTCTTTGAAATCGACGGTGATGTTTTTTTCTTTGAGGAGTTCCAGTGCTTGTTTGAAGTAGGTTTTTTCTCCATGGTCTTTGAGATGGTTTAAGTGAGCAAGGATGGTTTTGTTGCCTGCTTTAATGATGTTTACAATGACTTTTTTTTCGTTGTAGGATTCTGCGTCACGTTCTTCGGTGGTGATTGCGTCTTGTGGGCAATGTCCGATGCAAGCGCCCAGTCCGTCGCAGAAGATATCGCTGATGAGCCTGGCTTTTCCATCAATAATTTGGATGGCTCCTTCAGGGCAGTTCGGCATGCATGCTCCGCAGCCATTGCATTTTTCTTCGTTGATTTTTATGATTTTTCGTTTTGCCATTATGATCGCTTAGTATATTTTTTGTACCTGCCATATAATAGTTTCAAAGATATTTATACGTACTAGTTTCTAAATGGATACCATGGATGAAACATGCACCGTCTACAGAACCATAGATTTTATCTCGAAGAAATGGACTCTTTTAATCCTTTTAGTGCTCCTATAAAACACAGGGGAAAAAACGATACTGAGAACTTAAAAAAAGCCTTCTCGATATCACAGCCAAGGTTCTATCGATTAGACTCCGTGAACTTGAAAAGCAACAACGAATCACGAAACATATTGATACGTCCAGGTTTCCCATTAAATGTGAATATACCTTAACTAACAGCGGAAAAGATTTCGTCCGTATCATAAAAGATATTAAGAAATGGCCATTACAATGGTACGTGGAAAGCTTAAATTGATGTCCTCATCATAGAGGAGGTATCTAGCCCTCTTTGTTTCCATGTTGCTATCATCGTCATTATTATTTCTACGATCTCTGTTCCTTTTGTGTTTCTTAGAGTTCCTATGATTTTTCTAAGTACTACAAATTCTCTGAGGGCTCTTTCGGCTATGTTGT
>DATLAF010000021.1:0-2505 GCA_035527635.1 Thermoplasmatota archaeon
ACTGCCACGGAATATTTTTCACAAAGATCTGGGTGTTCATCAATCATCATTCGATAACAAGTATGTGGTGTATCCTTTGTGCAGTCCTCAAAAATAGGCAGGAATCTCTGGGAAAAAGGGCACCAAGCTGCATAAAAAAGAATGAAAAAGGCATTTTTTGTCTTTAGAATTTTCTTAAGATCTTGCTCGGTTTTGATAAGGATGCTGTTCTCTGTACTGTTCATAGAACATTCACCTCTTGGTGGTTTCATCAGGGTAATGGCTACTGTCACAGAACGGTTTATTTTTTGATTTTCCACAACGGCAGAGAGTGATGCGATTCCGTTTGATGTATGGTGAGCCATTCGCTGACTCGATAGGGATCCCTCCACGTATCCAAATCGGGCCGCTTACTCCCATGAATAGATCTTCAATTAAAACAATCGAGGGTTCGAAGGTTGGTTCTATAGTTTTTCCTGTTTTTTTTGTCATTCACAACCAGACGCCCAGAGGGGCAATCAACAGCTTCTTCGATAGCGATGGTCTTATCCTTGGGGTTATCTGATGTGAGGATAAGATTCCAGATCCCACCCGCTCGATGACAGAACCGCGCGGATGCACAGAGGTCTTTTGCATCGGTCAAGGTCAATCCAGGACCATCGAGGGTCACAACATTCTTGTAATAGGTCTTTGGGTCTGCGGTTTCCGTGCCATCAAAATTGATAATTATATGTGTATCGTCACAGAATGGTTTCTTGCGCGAGTGACCACACCGACAGAGCATATAGATGTCTTGTATCGAAAAAGTTTTATCATCTTTCCATTCGCAGGAGTCCCCTTTGCTATCGCACTTGATTATTTTTTGGCTAAGGGGTATCCCTCCGGAAACAAGATAGGGGCCGTTTTTACAAATTTTTATCCTATAATTTTCATGGGATAATCCTTTTTTTTCTTTCGTTGCCATTGTTCGTTTCCCTTCTGTCTGGGTTGGTTTTTTATCAAATGAATTTTTTTCTTGACCGAATCTCTGAATAACGCATATATGAGAATAATCTGTATATATGTGTTTTGAGCTTGTGAAATTGAAGGGGAGTATTATTCAAACTATTCTCTAATTTTAAGAGGATATATCGACAATAAATGAAGTTAATATCAGAAAAATATTTAACAATGAGTTTCCTATCATCTTATGGAGGATTTAATAAATGAAAGAAAAAAAATTAATACCACTTGTGGAGCAGTTGTTGTAATCAGCGTATCGATTTTCTCAGGCTGTGTCGGGCCATGGGCGATTGATACCTATGGATGGGATCATATGAATGCTGAAGGAACAGCTGTTAGAATCTGGGGGCAGCTGACCGTTAGTGAAAGCTCTGATAACCGGAATGAAGGATTTGTCTGGGATACCGAATACCATGCTGATTGGCAGGATTACCTGTATCGTGGTTGGGCTGATAATCATGCTGGATTGGGACTTTTTTCACTTACTCTCTCGAATCTGACCCGTACCACCACCTACCATTATCGAGCGTATGGAGAATATTTGAAGGCAAAAAATCAAATTCGAGTTGGAGGAGATGCTGTGTTTATCCCTGGTGTTCCACGAGTCGCTACCGATAATGCGACCAACATCGGACTTACTGAAGCGACATTGAAAGGCAATCTCTGGCATATGGGCGGTGCGTCATCATGCGATGTCTATTTCCTTTACGGAACCGATGAAAATGCATTAAATACTAAAACTACCCCTGAAACCATGACTGCTATAGGGACATTTATTGCTCCGCTTACAGGTCTAACAACAAATACCACCTACTATTACAAAGCGGTTGCAGAAAATGATGCGGATACCTGGGCGGGTATTTTACGGCAGGTCACACCAGGACAACCGATTGTTGTAACCAGACAGCCTGGTGAAATAGGAAAAGACCACGCGATATTGAAGGGGAGCTCTGGAATACAGCAGGGACCACCGAATGCAACATATGGTTTGTCTATAGCGACACAAGCCCTAATCAGCTCGATCAATCAACCCCGCCTCAGACCTTGAATGCGACGGGTCCATTTCAAGCATATATCGGGAATTTGAGCCCTAGCCCTACAACGAAATATTGGTACAAAGCGATTGCAGATAATGGAATCGCACAAGGGGCTGGTGATATCTATGAATTCACCACAACTCCAACATCACAAATCCGTACTACTGGTGTGCTTGGGAAACCATACGAGCCACCAACAAATACGATTGACGAGAGAATCCTTTCAAAAATCCCTGCTCGCTACCAACAGTTGCTTGAGAAACATCCAATGCTGCTTCGGTTATTGCAACAACCACGATTTCGAGCATTATTCAAGTGAACCGCAGTAAAAACACAGAACAATCCCCTCTTCTATGATAATTCTTGAGATCCTGGGGAAGAAACCTTTCTCAGGATTCTCGTGTTGTTTTCAGTATCTTTATCAATCACCTCTCATTTAATGATATTGCTGATGGTGAGGTCGTTTGACGACACTCTTCTATACGGG
>DATLAF010000022.1:0-4479 GCA_035527635.1 Thermoplasmatota archaeon
CACCTTCTATGCTTTCCACTTCATTTACAACCCGAAACTCTGAACATTTTTTAAGGACATCAATCACGCTTGATTGTAATGCTCCAGAATCGTTTGCACACGCCACACTTGCCACCATCAGTACAACAATGATTACTGCGAATATCTTTTTCATTCCCCTTTCCTCCCTTTGTCTTTAATTAATCATCTTCCCAGTATTTTTTCTTTTTTCTCTTTTTTTCCTCTGGTATTTCTCGTTCTGACGTTTCCCTGATATAACCATCGATCTTTTCCACCCATACTTTTTCCTGCATAACCCCCGTCCTTCGGTGTTGATTGACTTTAATACAGGCTATGTTGCTTTCAATCATCGGAAATCGCTTCACCATCAGAGCGCAATCGGATTCTTGCTCGACGAAAGAACTGTCACGCGGGTCCCCAAAGTCATCATTCGACATTTCTTTTCGGGGTTTCTGTGTGTGGCACAGTAAAAAAACAATGAGATTTTCCCGAACTGCTAACAATTTTAACCGTCGCACAACGGTCCCTATTTCAAGTGACGGGTTTCGCTGTCTGGCGATATCCACCACGTAATGAAGGTGATCGATAAAGACAATCCTGGTATGGTGCTTCTGTAGTGATTCAATAATTCGTTCTTCGAGCCATTTCATATTTGACGATTTGAGCATCTTGGGAAGATAAAGCAATGGAAGCTCTGGAAAGCACCGCAGGAATTGTTTCGGGGGGAGTTCAAAGCTGAACCAGAGGGATAAATAATGTTGATCATAGAAGTTTTTTGTTAAGGTCTGGCACAGGAGGGTCTTTCCATTTTTTGTAAGTCCACTAACAACAATCAGTTCCCCCGGTACAAACCCCTCAACAAGACTGTCGAGTGTGGGTAGTTTGCTTTTTACAGTGAAGAGATAATCCTGATCCTGCAGAAGTCTGTCCATCTCCTTTGATGATATTACCCGATCCTCACCATCGTACATTGACAGGTCAATTACTTTCATTAAAATACCCCTTATATCGTTGTAGCCGTTCTTCTGCTCCCTCAATTTCAACTTCGTGCAGCCGTTTCTGTTGCTGGCACATCTGCCCTGTTTTACTTTGCAACCCACATAATTCAATCACTGCCACACAGACGCTGATTTCACTTTCTACAAATCGAATCGTGTCGAGGCAATCTTCAATCATAGCCTCCTGCCACAGTTTCCACCAGGGTGCGTGTTCAATCGGCTCTATCGGTGAGTGTCCTTCGATATTCCACATTGAGCGGTCAATCTTCATAAATAACCTCATTCAAATACGATTCAAACTTTGTCCCGAATAATGTAGAGGGGCGCAGATATGAAACCATCTTGTGATCATGAAGCCATTGGGAGCACTTCACGTCAACGACATACTGAAATGCCTCTACGTTAAATCCCTGATTCCATCGTGCCTTTATAAGTCCTTTTGTTTCATTGGTGTTGTGTTTAAAATGAGTGTTTGCTTTTTTATTGAGGTAGTTGATAATTTGTTTATAGGGGATGTTATTTGACCGTCGAGAATCACTTTTCTCGACAATATATATATCTTCTTCTTTCTTCTCTCTTCTATGGTGAGTAAGTTTTTCCTGAGCTACTCCTGAGCTACTCCTGAGTTTTGAAAATCTTTGTCTTGTGTGTTCGTCGCATAACTGCGCCAATCTGTTACAATTAATAACTACATAGTCTTTTTCTATAGTCACAAAAAACGACTTGTTTTTAAATCGCTTTTCGTTTGCTTTTTGGTGAAAAAATGACAGAATTCTGAGAGTTTTTTGGCGAGAAAGTTGGAAGTTTTTGGTCAACTTTTTAATAGAGATGCGGCTAACCCCTGGATTTTCTATATCAAACTCGTCTGACATGATTTCGAGCGTTCCGAAGAACACAAGATACCCATCACTGCCAAACTTTTCTATTGATTCAAATATCAAATCATCGTTCAGTGATTTAGCTAAATGTTTGAACCACTTCATCGAATATATCTTTCTTTTTAAGTTGCATCCTCAGTGTGTGAATTTCTTCAATGGTCAGCTTTATCAACTGTTTTTTTAACTCGATCCTTCGTTCAATCTCTTCATGTTCATCCATCTTTTTAACCCCTCCGTTTCAACGATATGGCTTTCATGGTTTATCCCCCGATCCTCCCATGCCATAAAACAGATGATTCCCGTTCAATCTCCAGTTGCTTCAACAACTCCCTGGCGACTATCAGGGCCATTTTCCTATCCTTTTTCTTGTACGTGTTCGCCCTGACCATAAGCAGATCAAACCCCTTGACTCCTAACTGTTTGATTTTGAAATATCGGTATTCTTCCTTAGCAGCGCTATCCCAATAAGAGTGGCAGCCAGTACAAAGTGCAATGCAGTTTTCAGGGTCAAATCGGGTGTTTTCTCGGGATCGTCCGAAATAGTGTGAGCATTCGAGGCCAGCGGTGTTTCCTTTGAGAAATCTTTTTCCACAGCGTTGACAGGTCCAATCATCACGGGTGCGGATGTAGAGCGAAAAGGCTTGATCTGCTTTGTCGATCTTGATTTTCATCCCGTAGCTTCCTTGAATAAACTACCCTGTTCACGTTCACCGTTGATGTATTTGATGCACTGTTCCTGCACCTCAATCAGATCATTCACGCAATCGCCGGAAAGCAGGGTCATGGGATCTCCGTTCTCTGAATCGTTGTAGTATTCTTCTGTTTTGTGTGGAGTGTTGAGATTAAGGTCGGTGATTGAATCTTTGAGTTGCATCCGTGAAATGATCGTTGCGCCCATCGTCGCGGTATCTCCCCCGTAGGAGAATGACACGCCGCGGACGGTGATGCGGTCCAGGTAGTTCAAGGGCAGTTCGCACATATCGACCACATGCCGCCTGAGATCGTTTAACCGGGAGTAAAACGATGGTGCCGCCTTTTCTGAACAGGTCATGGAATATTCGTCATATTCCTGCTTTTTGTTGCGCTTTTCGAAGGATATTGATACGCGGTCCTCTTTGGTGATCTTCACCTTTTTGATCCGCATAGCTCCCCCTCCAGTTCCTTCAGCTTCGCCGCCACCTGGCCCATGAATTTCCAATCGCCGGCAGAGTATGACTTGTTAAGGGTGTTGTAAGAACAGGTGCCGAATTTGCCATTAATGAAGGTGATAACCGCCTTTCTCCCTTTCTCGTCCTCGAAAAAAAATGACGCTGATCTTTCATATTCCCTCAACCCGTTGTTCTCTGGGGGTGCCTCCGTAAACGCCGGCTCCTTCTGTTCCGGCATCTCCTTCAACTCTGCGATCGCCGCCAGGATCTCCTCTGCCCGTTCATCAGTACATGGACATTTGCCGTGTTCGATTAATGATAAGGTACTGATTGCAATTCCCGTCTTTGCCTTAATCTGAAAAAACGGTATCGCTCCCCGGGCAGCTTTGATTTTCTTCCCCAACTCTACCCGTGCCTCTCTTTCTCCGTTGGTTACTCCCATACTTTCCTCCTTATTTTTCCATCCGTAACGGCCGGTCTGGCCGCACTTTTTACAGATCAATCCTGAGCTGTATCCTTCATCGACAATCAATTCTTCTCTGACTACCATGGATGAATTGCACTTTCCGCAGATCATGGGACCTCCTATTCGTCCAAAAAACTAATCTGCTTGCCATTTGCAATAGCATAATCAAGTTCGCTCTGAGTGCTTTCTCCGATATAGCCACCAACATTGAGGATCAACACTTCATCTGAAATATCAATTTTACGTTTATGGAGTTCGTCGAGAGCGATTTTTTCTTCTTCTGTCGGCGTGTATATGTTCCCGTCTGTGTGAGAAAACCACCCAACAGTCAGGACTATTTTGCCATTCATGGTTTCTCTAAAATTAGCATCAATAAACGCCTGTTTGAATTTTGTACTTCCACACAATGTAATAACTTTTGGCTTCATACTCCCTCCTTCAGTGGTACGTCATGGGGCCTCCCGGGTGGTTTGTGTACAAAGTAATACAATGTACACCTTTACTTACAGCGTCTTTAAATATATATTTGGGTCAAACTTGGATTCGTGAACTGCTTCAGCCATGACAATGAGAATACGATGGTGCATTTTTTTCTTTAAAATCGACGGCAATCGATCGACATCGACCTTCAGCACCTCGGGCAAACGAAGCGTGTATGTTTCGGTCAACTTGTCGGTTTCAATGTTCTCCATGGCGGGGCCCCCTTATGGCGAGTTTAAAAACTGTTGACTTTAATGCTCTTCTGTACTACGAAGACACAAGGCCTCTTCTAAGGTGATTTCTCCTCCTGACCAATCAACGATTTTTTGTGCGAGTTTCGGGCTGGCCGGCGTCCCGGTAATCAATTTATGAATCCATTGTCGGGACCGATCGAGCTTTTTAGCTGCGACCTTAATGGGGATTTTGTTCTGTGTGATATAGGTTTTAATATTCATGGCATGAAGTTTACTACCATTAAACATCAATGTCAATCATTACTTGTTATTTTT